>NZ_JAVRMB020000337.1:0-11866 GCF_031844845.1 Endozoicomonas sp. | reverse complement strand
CCCTGTGCCCGAAATGGTCAATCCACTGGTACTGGCAACAGGGGCTGGGACTTCTTGCAATTGCCAACCGCGATGTCATCAGAAATAAGACATTATATCCTGCAGCAGGTTCAGGATTTTATCGCCGGAAATACCGAAACCATCTCCCGTAACACCGGGTTTCCTGAACCTGACAGGCATAATGTAACCATCTTTCCTGAAACATCGACCGATGGCTGGCTGGTTGCTGGCAAACCGCAGACACCGCAAGCGCAGACACCGCAAGCGCAGACATTGTGTTTGCGCTACCAGTCCTACGCTCCGGATGTGTCAACGTTATCCGAGAGTCCCTTTATCATCAGAGATTCCGGGAACAAAGTGCCTACCCGGGGTTTGGTGCAATTGTTGCCTTTGCTCAGCGGCACCCGTGACGACACTCAACATACGCCAATAGAACAACGAGTTGGACAGGCCTTCAATGGCACACTCGATAATCTTGCGGATTTCACCTTCCGGGAGCCCGTCATTTCCCACAAACTGAATCCCGGAGCGTTGCCTCTGACTGCAACCAGCTCGATTCAGGTCATCACATCCTGTGAACCGGAGGACCCATCGGTCTATCTGTTTACTTTTGACGCTGAAACAAAAAGCATGGCGATTGATGTGGGCTCGAAGGGATTTACCCACCATAAGCAGGGGGATCCCATGGAGATATTAACCCGGCGATTACGTCATAAAGTCAGTATGGAGGTAGCCCGGGATTATATGACCGGGCTTAAAGAGGAGCCGCTGGAAAACACAACAGTAACGTCACCCCCTCATGACTGGGCACACTGTTCGCATTTTTCCCACGGAGCTGATGGCTGGCATCAGGGACAACTGGCTCCGGGCTCTGAAGCCCCTGGCGCTGAAAAGGATGTGTATTTTGGGCAGCTGTCATTATCCGAAGATAAACCCAATAAACGGTTATGTCGGAAATTCATGGTTAAAGCTGCCAGCCATCTTTTATCGGAGTGTGCTGAAAAAAATAATTTTAAACGGTGCAAACCGGTCAGGGAGTCTCAGTCTGCGCGCATAAAAGCACATCTCGGGTCCGACGACGTTGAAGTGAGGCTGGAGAGAAAAAAACCTTTTATCCCTGAACAAACTGACCATACGCCACAGTTGGTGATCACCCGAAACCAGGGACATAATTCAACGCAGAACGAGCCGGCTGTCGTTGTTTCAATGGACGCTGAAAACACCAACCGGGTCAGTATGACGCTATACCAGCAAGGTGTCCGGGAACCGCAGGTTGACCAGCCTGCCAGAGCATCTACCAGAAACCTGGGACCATCCTGTGTGGATTTCACCCCCATGTACGATGGTGGGTATGAGGGTACTGTCGTATTACCTTCGCGACAATTTGGTGATGCGATATTGCACGCCCGACTGCCAGCAGCCAGCGACGACCTGACCCTGCGTTTGTGCAGCAATTACATGGTTAAATATGCGGGCAAATTCTTACTGCAATGCGGAGAAAAAAAGGACTTTCACCGATGCAAACCGGTGCGCAATAACCTACAGGAAAAATTACGCACACACTCTCTACAGAATTCATTCCAACTACAGCTGGAGAGAAACCGTCACTTTACCCCTTATAACCTGACAAAAAATCAGGCGCAGCTGATCCTTACCCGCGATCAACCGGGTGATGCTACAGAACACCAGCCTGCGATGGTGATAACCATAAATGAAAGAAGCAAGGGTAACCGGAGTGTGGATTTTTCTTTATACGAACTGGGCATGGCTGACAGCCAACCAGTAACAACCACCCCACCCCCCCTTGTAGAAACTACAGCAGAAACCAATCCCTCGAAAGCAACGGATACACCGGGAAAAATGAATATTACGGAGACTCCTGACGAGCTTACGGCTATATGTGACAACCCTCCGATACTGGAATTATTCTGTGTGGATCATTGTACAGATCCTGAAAACTGTGCGCCCATTCCCTGCGATCATATCTGGAAAGCCAGCCTTATCCCTTATATTGACAAGAGTTCAAACTGGCAGGTGAGAACAAGTCCGTTTCATGACAACAACCTGATCGATAACCATTTAATGAGCAACAGGCGGATGGCATATTTTCGCGTTAATAAAAAAGCGCTGGCAGCCCTGCCAGTCGATGAACAGCCTTTTTTCAGGCAATTAGATGAAAAATTAACAAGCCGACTGGATCTTACGACGATTTCAAGTGACAAACATGCTGCGATACGTCCTGAAGATGGCTACGAACTGACGTATACGAATCTGGGTTGGGAAGGCAGCTATCGCTGTGGCGGATTCGACGTTACGCCGGGCCATACCCGGGAAGATATTCCATTTATGGCGCTATCGAACCGTCAAGACAACGCGCTGAAGTTTTTGTACTGGGATGACTTTGAACACACAAACAGCATGAAAACCTGTCTGTCGCCATCCCTGCGCTTTCCCGAAGAAACCGTCTATAGCCATACTTTACATGATGGAGTAAAGCTGGAAGCTGGGGGCAGTGGTTTGCCCGACATATGTAACTTTGTCCAGAAATTAGGTCGCCCCCACTGGGCGCAAGCGAACTTTAACATTCTATACGACCCTCACCTGACCAATAACACCCGCCTGGAATGGGTTCTGTCATTTCAGCCACTAATCTCAGCAGATTTAGTCACTTTTGCCTCGTCACTGGGCAAGATAACCAGTGCCAGTGAGTTCTGGGACATCGATGACTGGAATCCTGCGCCTGGTGATTCAATGGCAGTTCTGGAGAATAAATTTGATGGTTTTGTCCAGACACTGCATGAAATGCAACGATATTACGCAAACACAGTTCAACACGTGCAATTTACCGCAGAAGCTAAACGGACCTCGAAAGGCGCATCCACTCAAAGAAAATTACTGGCGGCCAGAAACTTCATGAAAGGATTCGGGGAAGTACTGAACATACTTCCCTTTGGGGATAAAGTCGCAAAAGGGGCGAAAATGATCGGTGGCATCAGTAAGACCGCCGGCGAAACCCTGGGCGTTATCTCCAATGGAATGAGCATCGATCCGCTGGAACTGGGTATTAATGGGGGATTCACCCTGGAACATGATATACCCAAAACCTTTACCAGTATGATCCGGGGAACGGGCACCATGGATTCAGCCTACCGATCATCCGATATTTACCTCCAGGCACCGGGTTCCCGTCCGTACTCATGCAGCGCTATCAATTTCCAGTGCGGGTTACCCGCAAAAAGTACCAGACAAACAGGGATTGTTGGCTTCTATAATATCCCCACAGCGACAGTACAGCACATTCGATCGTCAACAACACTCTCCGAACTCATTGTCGAAGGCAGGATCAATAAACTGAACCAGGGAATTGACCACAGGGTAACAACAGGCCATCACTGCCCGAGACTCGGGGGTTGTAGAGATCTAACTGAGACCCGGACAGCCAGTAAAACCAGCTATCAACCGGTGATTTATAATAGTTTTCGTCAAATCGACAGACACAGCACCATCAAACTTGGCTTGAGCGGGTTCACACTGGCCACGAATCCTAACCTTGGGGACCACGTTGCAGAGGTTAACAACCAAGTCAGGCTTACGATATCGTGGCAGAACTTTAAACGGCACAAAGCGGTTTTACAGGATAATTTCCATGGCGATGTATGGATTAAACCGACCGGGGAAGATAACCATATTCTCCCGGATAATAAAGCGTCCAGGTCACGCAGGGCTGCAAGCCTGACGACAAGCAGCCCGGCCGGTAATTCCACAGAGAACGCTGATGCAACAGCTGCTCACCACAGGGCAAAGCGGGGTGTCATTTATGGTTCTGTGATTGAAAAAGTTAAGCCACCAGAAAAACTGTGCCGTTACACACATCTGGATCAATGCGAGGCGTATGATGAATTAGATGAGGTCACTCGTTTTTACTCCCATAGCACCAAAGATTGCACCCACGATCAGGTGAAAAACCTTAACCTTCAGACCGTCCACGAGCGCCGCTCGGCAGAGATACCTCCCGCCTTTATAACTGATATCCAGTCGCCACCGGGCATTGCTGAACTGGGACGATTCGGGGTGACCAGTCAGGGCAGACCCGTTGGGTATCGTGAGGACCCTTTCAGACCCGCTACCGTTATCCTTGATCCGCTGACAGTAGATCAGGCCAATCATTTGCAACTGGCATTCCGGGTGGTTAATGAAAACTGTACGACCAAGTGTGATGCCGCAGACTTTATCAATGGACTTGAGATCAGGCAGCAGGTGGAGACAACCATAACAAAACGCAATAACGATACTTCTACCGTCAGGACGACAGAGGCTCCGATAGAGATAATTTAATAATTTTGCAGAAATGAAATTACAGAAAAGACATGGCGAACCTGATGAGTATAATACGCGCCAGTGATGTTGATTCTCATTTAAGGTTCCCATGAGTAAGAAAGTAACAATTATTGAAGGTGAAGCGCTTGCAGCCGTTGCTGAGAACTGTCAGAAACTGGTGAATAGTCACAAGACTCTGACACTCTCAACCCTGTCTCCGGAAGGAAAGCCGGACATCAGTTACACCCCTTACCTGCGCGGGGAAGACGGCACTTTTTATATATTCATTAGCGAGCTGGCTCATCACACGCCCAACCTGCTGGCTAACCCTGTCTGCTCTATTCTGTTTGCGGTGCCAGAGTCAGAAACTAAAAACCTGTTTGCCCGTGAACGCGTTTTTTTCAACTGTCAGGTTGAAGAGCTGCCAAGAGGCACAGAAAACTGTAATCACTGGATCGACCTGATTCAGGAGAAATTCGGCAATACGGTTGAGGTTTTGCGCAACTTGCCCGATTTCCACCTCTTTGCACTAAAACCTTTGCGTGGTCAATACACCATTGGTTTTGGCAAAGCCTTCAAAATTAATACAGATGGGTCATTTACCCATATTGTGATTGATAAGAAAAAGTGATCCGGTTCTGGAAAAAGCATCAAGCCTGATGCTTTTTCCAGGCCTTAATTAAAACGGTGAAAAGTCTTATTAAACCGCTGATTTATTCACTGCCTATTGAAAGACCAGTGTTTAATACAAACCGTCAAAAATAAATACGATAACTGTTTTGTATTAACAGAATTCAAGGCAAACGAGCCTTTTTTCAGAAGGTACCGTGCTTTCACTGAGGTTCAGATGACACCAGAAGCTACAGATTGTCACTATATGGCCAGGGCAATAGAGCTGGCTCGCTCAGGCTGGTATACGACGATGCCAAATCCAAGGGTTGGCTGTGTCATTGTAGATACCAATGGTCAGGTTGTTGGTGAAGGTTGGCATGAACGGGCAGGAGAGCCCCATGCTGAAGTACACGCACTGCGTATGGCAGGCTCAAAAGCAAAAGGTGCTACAGCGTATGTCACACTGGAACCCTGCAGCCATTTTGGCAGAACGCCTCCTTGCGCAGAAGCTCTGAAATCAGCGGGCATTGTCCGGGTTGTTGTGGCAGTACAGGATGTAAACCCCGCCGTATCTGGACAAGGTATAAGCATTCTTCAGGAAGCCGGCATTGAAACCCTGTCCGGCATTCTTGAAGAAGAAGCAAAGGCTCTGAATGAAGGTTTTTTTAAGCGCATGTCCACAGGCAGGCCTCTGGTCAGGGCGAAGCTTGCCATGAGTCTGGATGGTCGTACTGCCATGGCCAGCGGTGAATCTCAATGGATTACCGGCCCCATGGCCCGCAGTGAAGTTCAAAAACTAAGGGCTCAAAGCTGCGCCATCATTACCGGTGTCGGCTCGATTCTTGAGGATAACTCCTCCTTAACGGTACGCCCCAGTGAGCTAGGCCTCACCAATGCAGAGGACATCGGTAAGCGTCAGCCATTGCGAGTGGTTCTGGATTCCACACTCAAAACACCTATTGATGCCAAAGTGATTTCCGGCTCCGGCAATTGCCTGATTGTTACCACCTCACAATGTAACCCTGATAAAAAGCAGCAGCTTGAACAGGCAGGGGCTGAAGTACTGGTATTACCTGACTCTAATGGCAAGAACAATGGCAAAGTAGACCTTAATGGGGTTCTGGAAGAACTGGGAAGAAGAGAGTGCAATGAAGTACTTCTGGAAACCGGAGCCCAACTGGCAGGCAGCATGATGTCTGAGGGCCTGATTGATGAGCTGATTGTATTTATGGCGCCGGTACTGATGGGTTCAGAAGCCAGGCCACTGCTAAACCTGTCACTTCACTGCATGTCTGAGAAAAGAAAACTGGTGATCAACGATATTCGAGCGATTGGCAATGACTGGAAAATCACGGCCAGACCTGATTAAAAATGGTTAGTGAATAAAGCCTGTTTAGCGCAGGCTGTTAACAATTATTTTTGCTTTTTGTTATCATCAACCGCTAACGCAGATAAAAAGTTTTTTTGGAATTGATTATCCCCCTCAATCCAGCGTGTCTTGCTATTTACCGTGTGTGAACACTCCCTCTCCCCAAGACACTTTTCAATCACAGGCCTGCAACGCCACCCTATGTTGCGACCACCTACCCCCATCCCCCCCATAGCTACGGCCTTCACAAATAACGGATTCCCTGATGTCACAAAATAACCTGAAACGCACCACAGAATGCCACAGGCAAAGCTGGCGCAATCAGTTAAACCATCTATCTTATCTTTACGCTCCTGAAAACACTTTCCACACTCTGCTGAATCAACACCTCGGGTTATGTTTTGAGCTGGGGGTTGCGGCCTTGTTGCATCCATATTGATATCAACCATTTAGTTAGTTACTGAATATTTGGAACGTTATATTCACTTCACCTCCATTGACATACTTCCTACCCAACCATCAAATACTGCAAAACACAGCCCCTCCATAAACAGTTTTTAACCGTTGTTGAAAAGAGTGAAAAGAGTAGAATAGCCGCCAAACCACTATTAGCCAGAAGCTGATAAAAAAATCGTACCGGAAACCACTGGGTATCAGAGGGATATTATGCAGCTGAACTCCATCGAAGAACTTCTAGAGGACATTCGCCTCGGTAAGCCTGTCATACTGATGGACGATGAAGATCGTGAGAACGAAGGTGATTTAATCATCGCTGCAGAGAAAATCACCCCGGAAATTGTTAATTTCATGACCCGCGAAGCAAGGGGTCTCCTCTGCCTCACCCTGACCGGTCAACGCTGTGACTTTCTGGGCCTGCCCCAAATGGTCGGCGCATCTGGCAACCAGTCCGGCTATGGCACACCGTTCACCGTATCCATTGAAGCGGCCGAAGGGGTTACCACCGGCATTTCTGCCCGGGATCGGGCAAAGACTATTTTAACGGCTGTGGATCCACTATCCCGTCCGGAAGACATTGTTCAGCCTGGCCATATTTTTCCGCTTCGCGCCCGCCCTGGTGGTGTTCTCAGCCGTGCCGGACATACCGAAGCGGGTTGTGACCTGGCTCGTCTGGCCGGCCTGACTCCTGCAGGCGCGATTATCGAGATCATGAATGAAGATGGCTCCATGGCCCGTCGCCCGGATCTGGAGGCCTTTGCAGAAAAGCACGATCTGAAAATAGGTACCATCGCCGACCTGATTCACTACCGCATTCTTAATGAAAAGACGGTGGAAAAAATTGAGCAGCGGGTAATCAATACCGACTTTGGCCAGTTTGACCTTTCGGTTTATCAGGACAGTATCAACGACTGCAAACATCTCGCCCTGAGCAAAGGCTACATTACGCCAGACTCACCGGTACTGGTTCGTGTCCATGCCATGGAGCCTTTCCGGGATCTTCTGGCTGCCCATAGCGAAGGACGCCCAAGCTGGTCTCTGCATAAAGCAATGGCCAGAGTGGCTGCAGAAGGAACTGGTGTAGTGGTTCTTCTCGACTCCGGCCCTCAGCAGGATCTGGGTATGGCACTGGAGCGTTTTATTGATAGCAATGAACGCAGCGCTTCCAATAGCATGTCCAGAGCCTATCAGGCGATTGGTACCGGATCACAGATTTTACGGGACCTGGGCGTCGGCAAGATGCGCCTGTTAAGCTCCCCTATTCGGTTTGCAGCCCTTTCCGGATTTGATCTGGAAGTCGTGGAGTATCTCCCATTCGGTGAGTAACCAGTCAAATAGATATATCCACAGAACTGAGTGGATATAAAACAGGATGGGCGATATCTGATCGTGTAAACTGATCAAATATCGCCCATCTCTATTTAATGCAATAATACCCCTTTAAATTGTGATCTCTGTGGTACACCGCACTCTGACTTCGTTGCTAACGAATGTATTAAAAGGCGGTCTCAGGTTAATCTGGACGATGAAATTCCAGTCGCTTTTGCTGCTCTGACTGAGGATACCATTAACAGGCGATTGAGCTTGCGGGTACCAATGTTGGCAACAAGGGCGAAGAGGCTACTTTTAACAGCCTTGGATGCAGTATCCCTGTTAAAGAAACTGGAGGCTTGAGGTGAGCACCTCGCCAATGAATTCCCAAGTTAATACCCAAGATAAAAAAGGTGCCAACCGGCTCAGCCCGTCGGCTCGCAGAAGAGCCAGACAGTTGGCCCTTCAGGCTCTCTATCAATGGCAGATTGCCAAATCACCCCTGAATCAGATAGAAACCCAGTTTCGTACTGACAACGATTTCAGCAAAGTGGATGAGGCCTATTTCAGCACCATTATTCATGGTGTGCCAAGCCAGGCAGGCCAATTGGATGAAGCGATGTCAGCCGTACTTGACCGCCCACTGAGCCAGCTTGATCCTGTCGAGTTGGCGGCATTGCGTATTGGTTGCTTTGAGCTGATCAACCGGAAGGATGTCCCTTACCGTGTGGTCATCAATGAAGCCATTGAACTGGTCAAACGCTTCGGCGCCCAGGATTCACACCGCTACATCAACGGCATCCTCGACAAACTGGCTCCGCGTCTGCGTGCAGAGGAAGTTCAGGCCTATCGCAAAAAGTAGGCACGCTCTTCATCCCTGCTTGAAAGCCGGGCATGATTAGCATTTGAAACGACTTGATCATTAAATGGGGATTTATGGCCGTCGGTGCTGCTGTTGGTGAGATGGATGAGTTCGAGCTGATAAAACGCTATTTTGCCCGTCCTGAAATCTCACAGATTCAAGGGCAATACACCGACGGTCTGATCGGCATTGGTGATGACTGCGCGCTGTTCGATATCCCTGTGGATATGCAACTGGCCCAATCACTGGATACGCTGGTTGAAGGCGTTCACTTTCCCAAAGAGTGCGACCCCTTTGCCCTTGGTTATCGAGCCCTGGCAGTCAGTCTCAGTGATCTGGCAGCGATGGGTGCCGAACCCCACAGCTTTATCCTTGGTCTGACCCTTCCCAGGGTCTCTGAGCTTTGGCTGAAAGGATTTTCTGAAGGGCTTGCCCAACTTGCCCAACAAGTTAAGGCTCCGCTAATTGGCGGCGATACCACCAGGGGGCCACTCACCATTTCTCTGCAGGTGCAGGGACTTATCCCGAAAGGCAAGGCCCTGTTACGCAGCGGTGCCAGACCCGGAGACCTTATCTGTGTCACTGGTACCCTGGGCGATGCTGCTGGCGCACTACCCTTCGTGCTTCATGGCGACACACCAGAAACCTGTGGTGATGACCATCTTAGATACCTGCTTAACCGATACTGGTATCCATCACCCCGCCTTTTCGCCGGGCAATGGTTGCGCCAAATAGGAGCGACTGCAGCCCTGGATATCTCCGATGGATTACTTGGGGATCTGCGACATATTCTCAAAGCCAGTCATGCAGGGGCGGAAATTGCGCCCGAACTGGTGCCAAGGTCTTCAGCCCTTAACCGGCAATATGATCAGAAAACTGCTCTGAAATTAGCCTTAACGGGTGGCGATGACTATGAACTCTGCTTTACCATTCCCAGGGCGCTTGCCCAATCGCTTCCCTCAAAGCTAAAAGACGGTTGCCGTATAACGTGTATTGGCCAGATTAATGATGAGCCAGGGATATTAAGAGACTCCCAGGGTAATCTGTTAACAGAGAAAGCCTACACTCACTTCTAACCCCAAAAGATTAGAATCCCCATGACACCTCAAGAGACCTGCTGGAAAAACCCGGTTCACTTTCTCGCTTTTGGCTGCGGCAGCGGACTGGCACCCAAAGCACCCGGTACCTTTGGAACTATAGCTGCGGTGCTTATTTACCTGTTACTGCAGGAACTGAGCTTAGGGATCTATCTCGGAATATTAGCGGTGGCGACACTGGCTGGCTTCTGGCTATGTGACCGCACTGCAAAAGATCTGGGGGTTCACGATCATCCAGCCATTGTATGGGATGAATTCTGTGGATTCTGGCTAACCATGATTGCCGCCCCGGCAGGCTGGCAATGGATTTTACTGGGCTTTGTATTTTTCAGACTTTTTGATATCTGGAAGCCCTGGCCTATTGGCTGGCTGGATAAAAAAGTTCACGGAGGCTTTGGTATTATGGTTGATGATCTGGTGGCGGGTGTCTTTGCTTTTGCTTCGCTACAGGCCATTTACTACGTAATTGCCTGACAGGCATATCATGAAATCCTGCAAAGCCGGAAAACAGAGGCCTTAACCAGACTCAAGCCTCTGTTATCATTCAATGCAGCAACTATAAAAAAAGAAAATACAATGAAACTGTTAACCTTCCTGCTTGCCCTGATCATTGCCACTGATAGCGCCGCCAGCAACATCCGGGTTGTCGGCCTCTTTTCGAATAAAGCACTGGTAATGATTGATGGTCAGCGGCATTTGCTGTCTACAGGAAAGAAGGCCGTCGCCGGTGTAAAGCTACTGAAAGCCACCAGCAGTAGCGCAACCCTTGAAGTGAATGGCAAGGCTCAAACCTACCAGATCAGTCGTGATATGAATGGTGGTATTCAACAGCCAGAGAAAGCCTCAATCAGCATCGCCCGCAATAACCTTGGCCAGTACATAACCCGAGCCAGAATTAACAATCAGCCTATTGATGTTCTGGTGGATACCGGCGCCAATGTACTGGCTATCAACTCAGGGGATGCCAGACGCCTGGGTATCAATTACCAGGCAGGAAACCCTGTCAAAGTGGAGACAGCCAGTGATCGGGTCAACGGATATCAAGTGACACTCACCAGCGTATCCCTTGGCAATATCCGGATAAATCACGTTGAGGCAACCATTATCGAAGGATCTTACCCGGATACCGCACTATTAGGGATGAGTTTTCTGAAACACGTTAAACTGTCGGATCA
This sequence comes from Endozoicomonas sp., assembly GCF_031844845.1. GTDB lineage: Bacteria > Pseudomonadota > Gammaproteobacteria > Pseudomonadales > Endozoicomonadaceae > Endozoicomonas. Next base: position 667 of record NZ_JAVRMB020000337.1, on the reverse strand, counting down.
TCGTGGCGTCATGAAGATTGAGGCCAGCTATTGATCCAGGTCAGCCTGTAGTTCTCTCTACCTTTTTGCCTTATTACCATACTCGCTAGAAGCCTCACAGACTGATACAATCCGACCACGAATCATGTAAGGAGCAGTGAGTGTCTGTCAGTTTTGTTGCAGAGTCTCGCTTACCCACGCCCTATGGCGAATTCATCATGTATGGCTTCGAAGACAGTGGCACGGGCAAGGAACATCTGGCATTAACCATAGGGAATGTCAGTCAGGGGGAAGCAGTGCTTGCCAGGATTCATTCCGAGTGTCTGACCGGTGATGCACTGTTCAGCATGCGTTGCGACTGCGGGCCTCAGCTTCAGTCAGCCATGGAGCGCATTGCCGACGAAGGCCGGGGGGTATTACTTTACCTGCGTCAGGAAGGTCGCGGCATTGGCCTGCTCAACAAAGTGCGTGCCTACCATCTTCAGGATTGCGGCATGGATACCGTTCAGGCTAATGAAGAGTTAGGTTTCGAACCGGATATGCGCAAGTATGACATGTGCAAAACCATGCTTGAGTATCTTGGCGTTTCCAGCCTTAAGCTGATGACGAACAACCCGCGTAAAGTTGAGGCCCTGACCAGTCTTGGCATTCAGGTTGCGGAACGAATTCCACATCAGACAGGCCAGAA
>NZ_JAVRMB020000336.1:0-20065 GCF_031844845.1 Endozoicomonas sp. | reverse complement strand
CACGGTTACCGTGAAAAGAATCCGGCAAATAATCGGGTCGGCGATGGACTGCCTTGTCTGTCTGGCTGGTTATCGGGTTGATATTATTTGCCAACGCCGGATCAGATGTGGCATGAGGCGATTCTGACATCATAACAATATGTCCCTGTAAAAAAACTGTGGGTTCTTGTCTGATCTGTTTTAGCAAAAGCCTGTTTTAGCAAAAGCACTTGTTCTTGTCTGACTTTGTATTTCTGTTTTAGTTCCATTCAGACTTGTCAATAGCCGTGCAGAGTATGCGATGATGCAGATTTTATCAGTCACTGCTGCCCTTAAATCCACATCCGCAAATCTGGAAAGAGCCAATGCTGAATATCCCTGGGATCCGTTACCCGAATACGCTCTTCTTTTTCCGTGCCGGGGTTGACCACTTTGTAGACTTCAGTCTGCAGGTAGAGGGTTTCTTTATCCGGGTTGGTCACCACAACATCCTGCCGTGGTAGCTGGTCTGGCTTGAAATAGACGATCATACGATCAAGAGACATGGTTGCCAGCGCTTGGGAGCTGGCCATAAGAGTCGCCAGCAGGCAGGCTCCACTGACAATACGTTTCATGAACGTATAAAAATAATTCCCGGTTTGCCCTGACTACAACCTCTCTGTCGTTGCTTATAAGAGTCTGATAAACAGGTAATGGACAATGTTCCCCTATTCTATTGTCCGTAGAAATAATCTCAAATGAGTTTTATCGGTTTCTTATTCTGCCTGGATCAAAAGAACCGCAGGTTGCTTTGATCCCTGAAAGCCATCCTCAGGTTGAGCAATCAGTTTTCGGGTACTGTTCCGGCAGTCTTTTTCAATACCAAAAGCTTCTGATGGACTCCCGGTGATCCGGGTTTCACGTCCAGGCTCAGCCACTCTCAGATCAACCCCCCCGACACCATCGGAGGCAAGACTGAACTGGGAGAACCCTCGCCCTGACACACAGAGAGAGACCGGACGATCAAAGCTGAGCGTATCCGTTGGAATGATGACCGGGTTGCCCTCTTCATCGGTTATACTTTCATCCACAATGGCCACCAGCGACCGGGCAGAGGGGGGTATCACCAACCTGATGGTAAATGAACCGGAAGAGGTGTTGCCCAGAGTTCCCTGTTCGGCGGCCTGATCCTGAGCCAATGAGGTGACGGCGAAGATACCGGAAAGAAGCGCGCTAATTCCCTGGCGAAGTAATGAAGTCCGTTCCATGTTTTTGCTGCCTTCCTGCAACAGGATATGTTCAGTATAGGCAGCGACCGATGGGCCTTTATCTTAAGCTCTGGCAGATATTCTTATATCGGGTTCGGCTTTTGAAACACTCTTAAACAATCAGCTCTTTTTCTTCCGACGACTCTGAGGGCTCAAGGTTCAGTTCCTTGATCTTACGAGTCAGCGTGTTTCGCCCCCAGCCCAACAGCTCTGCAGCATCTTTCTTGCGACCACCGGTATAGGCCAGTGCTGATTCAATCACAATGGTTTCAAAGGCCGGTACCGCCTGATCAAGAATACCCACATGCCCTGCTGCCAGTTCACGGTCACACCATTGGCGGAACAGCTGTTCCCAACTGCCATAGCCGGTGACTTCAGCCCCTTCATTCTCTCCCTTTGCCATCAGTTCCGGTGGAAGATCAGAAACCAGAACTTCCCGACCAGACGCCATAACCGTTAGCCAGCGGCAGGTATTTTCCAATTGTCGAACATTTCCTGGCCAGTCCAGAGAGCAAATATAACGGGCTGTCTCCGGATGAAGGATTTTTGGCTCCACTTCCAGCTCTTTACCGGCCTTATCCAGAAAAAAACGCGCAAGCCTTGGAATATCTTCCTGCCGGTCACTCAGTCGTGGCAAATGTACCCGAATAACATTGAGACGATGAAAAAGGTCTTCACGAAACGTGCCTTCTTCCACCAGCTTTTCCAGATTCTGGTGCGTCGCAGCAATGATTCGAACATCCGCTTTTACCGGTGTGTGTCCACCTACACGATAAAATTCACCTTCGGCAAGCACACGAAGCAAGCGGGTTTGGGTATCTGCAGGCATATCACCAATTTCATCCAGAAACAGAGTACCGCCACCGGCCTGCTCAAAACGTCCACGACGCATGCCGCCTGCTCCGGTAAATGCCCCTTTTTCATGACCGAACAGTTCTGACTCAATCAGATCACGGGGAATAGCGGCCATATTCAACGCAATAAACGATCGCCCAGCCCGTGGACTATGACGATGCAACGCTCTGGCCACCAACTCCTTACCCGTTCCCGATTGACCATTAATCAGCACGGTAATATTGGAGTGGGAGAGCCGACCAATGGCACGAAATACCTCCTGCATGGCGGGTGCTTCACCAATAATTTCTGTGGCCTGAATCTCCTCGACAACCGGAGCCTCAGTTTGTTGCTGCTGACGATGCTCCTGACCACGCTTTACCAGGGCGACGGCTTCATCAATGTCAAATGGCTTCGGCAGGTATTCAAAGGCGCCGCTCTGGTAAGAAGAGACGGCACTGTCCAGATCGGAATGAGCAGTCATAATAATGACCGGCACATCCGGCTTCAACTCATGAACAGCTTTCAACAACTCAAGACCATTCATTCCCGGCATCCGGACATCGCTGACCAAAACCTCTGGTTCACTGCTCTCCAGTGCCGCCAGTACTTTGGCTGGCGCATCAAAGGATTGAGTTTCGATGCCCGCTGAATTCAGGGCACGTTCCAGCACCCAGCGTATTGCCTGATCATCATCCACGATCCAGACTTTGGAATTCAAACTCATACCTCACTCCTGTGATGTTGCCATCGAAAACGGTTGCAGGGGTTCTTGAGAAAGCGGTAAGTAGACATGAAATGTCGTCGTACCCGGCTTGCTGTCACACTCAATCAATCCCTGATGCAAACTGATGATCGATTGCGCCATAGGCAAGCCAATACCGGTACCTTCGGCGCGTCCGCTGATCATTGGATAGAAAATATTCTCGATCAGATCAGCGGGAATACCGGAGCCGTTATCAATAATGGAAAGGTGACACACCAGTCGCCGTTTCTGAGCCCCCTTCTTTGATAACTTTGATAAAGGGCTAAACTGTCGTGCAATTCGGGTACGCAGGGTAATCACCCCTTCAGAACGGGTCATAACCTGGTCAATAGCCTGCATGGCATTACGCACCAGATTCAAAATAGCCTGTATCAGTCGTTCAAAATCGCCGGGGATATCCGGAATACTGGGGTCATAATCTCGCAGCAACCTGAGTTCACCACCGGTTTCCGCATTGATAAGCTGCACTACCCTTTCAAGCACTTCATGGAGGCTCAGGGCCTGCATTTTTGGTGGTTGCAGGGGACCTAACATTTGATCCACCAAGTCCCTCAGCCGATCAACCTCCTGAATAATAATGTCCGTAAATTCTTTTAACCCGGGCTCATCCAGCTCTCTTGCTAATAACTGGGCAGCACCTCGAATGCCTCCCAGTGGGTTTTTAACCTCATGGGCCAGGCCACGCACCAGAATTTTCGACGTTTCCTGTTTGGCTATTAGCGACTCTTCCCGTGTAATTCTCTGCAGCCGGTCACGAGGGTTAATTTCCAGAAGCAGCTTCGCCTCACCACAGGTTATGGGGGAAATACTGTAATCCACATTAATCATCTCCCCATTAATTGGGAAATCCGTTTCACGCCGGGTAAACTGCTGGTGCTGACTCAGGCTTCTATCAAGGTCTTCCCTGAAACTCTCTTCAGGAATCAAAATAATAATTGACTGATTCAGAACCCTTTTCAAACTGGTATCCAGCAATGTTTCTGCTGCCGGGTTCAGGGTAAGCACCCTGAACCCCTGATCGAGCACCACAACGGCTGTATTGAGGTTATCCAGTATTATGTTTTGCATTGCGCCTGTTTCAGCGGCTGTCTCTACTAAAGAGTCTGGTAAACGCTGCTTCATGGTTGCATGCCTTACTCTTGTTATTGCTTTTGCAGTGCTTTTTGAATGAGATATGGCATTGATATCGTCAATGCAAAAAACAAACCATACTCATTGAGTATTCAGATTCAATCGCCGTATCGCCTCACACTCCCCACCCACTCTTCCTCAAAGAGACGAATAACAGCACTAACCAATCTCAATGCACCATAATAGTGCATATAAAAAATCAGAGCATCAACTTTTTGGTTCAACCTGAACACTCGTGAGACCAGATATTGCAAAGCCAATGATCAAAAAATAGAAATGCGCAGGAAGCATCTGGCTGGCACCCTTTTTCGTTGGATCCCCGCCTGCCGGGGGCGGGGATGACGGTGATCCGCGATTTTCACCCACTCCGTCTTTCGCGCGAAGGAGGTTGTCGCAAAAGGTAGATTAAACCTTTGTGGTTCCTTCTTTTAAGGCCTTTTTCGACACCCTCCTGCACGGGGATGACGGTGCGTAGCGGGAATGACGATGATATATTCTTAATTTCAGCTTCTCTTACTGTGATGGCGGGTTTATTGAAACATCAGGCCGGTAAATATTGCGCTGTACGTGGATCGTACTGCTCGATGACCGAATGACTTTTTTCCGGTTATCGACAATTTCCACTGTCAGGGTATGGCTTCCACGATCCACGTTGCTCAGGTCAAAACTCAGCTTTCTTTTTGACTCACCGACCACATTACCATTCAGTAAAAGGCGAATTCTGTGGCCTGAAAAAATTCGTGGCTCGGTAGCAATTTTTACGGTGAGATTACCCTGATCGCGTACGGTGGCGTCATTTGCAGGCTCTACAATTTCAAGGCGGGTATAAACATCAGCAGATTTTTCTGGTTGATCTGTTGTTGTCGATGTTGAATACCTGTCGGTTGGAACAGGAGACATCGGAGTAATCGGGCGGAGCTTAACTTTTTCACTGGGTTGATCAACAGGACGGGAATCCGTGAAGGTAATATTCCCATCTTTATCTATTGCTTTGTAGATTGCTGCCACGGTCATGTCTGCAAAAACAAAAGGCAGAACAACCACCAGGAAAAACTGAACCATTGCCTTTTTTATAGTCATGAGCCTCTTGCCCTGAAGATTTCTTATTTAAGTCTATATCGTTTTAGCTTTTCCCAATACATGGTTTCATTGAAATTGACAGGTGGCGCAGGTTGGATCGAGCGAATGCGAACCCAACAAACTATCTGCAATCATCGGTACAATTATTGGGGCTCACTCCGTTCGACCCAACCTATGTATCATACGCATTGAAACCATGTGCCAGCTTAATGGCAGTCAACTCTATTTAACAGGGAAACCTATGCTGGCAATTGCTCCCGGCATTGCCAGCATACCGTCCAATCCCTGGACATAAAAAAGCCAGAGTAAAAACTCTGGCTCAGGGGCTGAAAGCGACTATTTGTTTTTCAGACAGATCTTATACCGAGTAGTACAGATCAAACTCAACAGGGTGAGTGGTCTGGCTGACAGCAATACACTCTTCCTTCTTAATCTCGATGTAGGCATCAATCATATCGTCAGTGAATACACCACCAGCGGTCAGGAACTCACGATCAGTATCCAGAGCAGTCAGCGCTTCTTCAAAGCTCTCGGAAACGGTTGGAATTTCAGCCGCTTCTTCCGGAGGCAGATCGTACAGATCCTTATCAGCAGCATCGCCAGGATGGAGCTTGTTCTTGATACCGTCCAGCCCCGCCATCAGCAGCGCAGCAAACGCCAGGTATGGATTAGCTGTCGGGTCAGGGAAGCGTACTTCAACACGACGGGCTTTAGGGCTGTTCACGTAAGGAATACGGATGGAAGCGGAACGGTTACGGGCAGAGTAGGCCAGCATAACGGGTGCTTCAAAGCCTGGAACCAGACGCTTGTAAGAGTTGGTTGATGCATTGGCAAAAGCGTTGATGGCTTTAGCATGCTTGATCACACCACCAATGTAGTACAGGGCTTCTTCAGACAGACCCGCATAGCCGTCACCAGCAAACAGGTTCTCGCCATTCTTGGACAGAGACATGTGAACATGCATGCCAGAACCATTGTCGCCTACCAGCGGCTTCGGCATGAAGGTTGCCGTCTTGCCATAAGCGTGAGCAACGTTGTGAACCGCGTATTTCAGAATCTGAACTTCGTCGGCTTTTTTCACCAGCGTGTTGAATTTAACACCGATTTCACACTGACCAGCCGTGCCTACTTCATGGTGATGTACTTCAACTTCCAGACCCTGAGCTTCCATGGCATCGCACATGGCGGCACGCAGATCGTGCAGGGAGTCTACCGGAGGAACCGGGAAGTAACCGCCTTTAATTCTTGGACGGTGGCCCGTGTTGCCACCTTCAAACTTGGCATTGGAAGACCAGGCCGCTTCTTCAGAGTTGATTTCGTAAGAAGCACCGGAAATACCAACATTCCACTTAACATCATCAAAGACAAAGAACTCAGGCTCAGGACCAAAGAAAGCAGTATCTGCGATACCGGTAGACTTCAGGTACTCTTCAGCACGTCGGGCAACAGAACGTGGGTCACGCTCGTAGCCCTGCATGGTAGAAGGCTCTACGATGTCACAGCGCAGGTTAAGCGTAGAGGCTTCGGTAAACGGGTCGATAGTAGCGGTGCTATCATCGGGCATCAGAATCATGTCGGATTCGTTGATGCCCTTCCAACCAGCGATGGAGGAGCCGTCAAACATTTTGCCAACTTCGAAGAATTCTTCATCCAGTTCACTGACAGGAATCGATACATGCTGTTCTTTACCTTTAGTATCGGTAAAACGCATATCAACCCACTTAACATCATGTTCCTTAATCAGGCTAAGGGTCTTCGACATTTATTATTTCCTCCAGAGGACAAACACCGCACTGGCAACGATGGCTTCGGATCAGGCGGTCTACTGATCAATCCCTTTACTCCTGACTCTCTACTAAACGGAGAAGAGAGCGAGTAGGGAGCAAAAGAAATTTACTTGCTGTTAGCGATAGCAATAGCTATGCCACATTCTGTATGTTTTATCAGGGGAAAGCGGTCAAACGCGGTGCTTTTAATATAAAAATCTGGACATAAGAACATTAAGCAGTGACTAACACTAGAAAGGGTTAATTTTCAGCAAGATCAACCGCATATATTTTAGCCAGATCCTCATTTCAACACAGACGCTAAGGTTAATCGGGTTCCATGTACTCCAATAAGGTGGTGCACAAGCCAACATCAAACCAGTCGGCACCATGCCGGTGCAGACAATAATCATTAAGCACCAATATCATGCAGTCCGCTCATTATTCCCTGACAAACTCGCCGTGCAGTGTACTCTCTTTGATAATCGATTGCAGTTGTACTTACACGATTAAGTGATAACACAGAGACAAACAGGGTAATCCAGAACAAACAGGCTACGGCAAACGGCTAAACCAGAAAGTGTGTTGAAACCACGGATATTCGGTATAATGCCCGATCAAATCATTTATTGTGACATCCATATCACCCGCCCGTACTGTCCACCACTTTCTATCCCTCAAGCTACCCCCCAAGGTCCTCTGACACATGAAGTTCATCATTAAACTGTTCCCGGAAATCACCATCAAAAGTGCACCGGTGCGCAAACGCTTTATCAAGATGCTGCGACGGAATATTCGTGCCATTCTCAAACGCGTCGATGAAAATATTGAGGTCTCGGGTGTATGGGATTATATCGAAGTGACCACCAGCAGTAATGAGGATGTTCTGGTTGCGGAAGTCGGTAATCTGTTGAGTCATATTCCGGGGATTGCCTACTGGCTACAGGTGGCCGATCACAAACTGGTCAGCCTGGATGAGATTCTGGAAACAGCCCTGGAAGCCTACACAGAAGCGCTTGCCGGTAAAACATTCTGTGTTCGTTGTAATCGAGCCGGTCAGCACGACTTTCAGTCAATTGACGTTGAACGTTTTGTCGGTGGTGGCCTTCACCAGCAGACCGAAGCCAGGGGGGTTAGCCTGAAGAACCCTGAGATCACCGTTCGCATCGATATCAAAAATAACCGCTATTTCATGACTCAGAAACGGGGAGAAGGTCTGGGTGGTTATCCACTGGGCTCTCAGGATCCGGTTCTCTCGCTGATTTCCGGTGGTTTTGATTCCAGTGTCTCCAGCTTCCTCACCATGAAACGGGGTATTCGCACCCATTTCTGTTTTTTCAATCTGGGTGGACATGCCCATGAGCTGGCCGTGAAAGAGGTCGCTTTCTACCTGTGGAACCGGTTTGGTTCTTCTCATCGGGTTAAATTCGTCACCGTCCCCTTTGAAGGTGTTGTGGAGGAAATCCTGACCAGCGTGGATAACTCTCAGATGGGCGTTATTCTGAAGCGGATGATGCTCAGGGCCGCCACAAAAGTGGCAGAAGAGATGAAAATGGCAGCACTGGTCACCGGTGAAGCCATCGGACAGGTTTCCAGCCAGACGCTGCCTAATCTGGCGGTCATTGATTCGGTTACTGATGCCCTGGTGCTCAGACCCCTGATTACCATGGATAAACAGGCAATTATTGATCTCTCCATAAAAATCGGCACAGAAGAGTTTGTCCGTAACATTCCGGAATACTGCGCGGTCATCTCTAAAAATCCCACCACCCGGGCCAAAGAAGAGAAAGTTGCCGCAGAAGAGGCGAGATTTAACTTTGAGGTACTGGAGGACGCCATTAACAACCGGAGAATGGTCTCTATCCACGATATCGTTGCCGATGACCTGACCCGCGAAGAAATTGAAGTTGTTAATGAGGTTCATCAGGGTGAGATGATTATCGATATTCGTCACCCTACCGAGGAAGAGATCAAGCCATTCACCATGCCAGAGCAAGAGGTGATGACGATTCCATTCTATCAGTTGCGAACCCGTTTCCCTGAGCTGGACAAGAGTCACCATTACCTGCTCTACTGCGAAAAGGGCGTTATGAGCCAGCTTCACGCCATGCATCTGCGGGACGAGGGGCATGAGAATGTTGGGGTATTCAACCCAAAGCCCGGGCAATAATTTTTCACCACAAATGCTCATGACGATTGGTCGTCACCCTCGGGGATGAAAGGTTTAGGCACGGAGGGTCGGTGAATGTTCCGGACAACACCGACACTTCCGCCCTCCATTACGGTCACACAGAGAAAAAGTTTTTTTCTTTTCTTCGTGCCTTTGTGTCTCTTGTGCCCCGCGAGTATTGTTGTTCCAAAAAAGGAGTAAACACGGATGAAACTGGCCCTGATAGCCGCCGTGGCAGATAACAACGCCATTGGCATCAACAATAAAATGCCCTGGCACCTGCCCGGAGACCTTCGTTACTTCAAAGCGGTTACCATGGGTAAGCCCATTATCATGGGTCGCAAAACCTTTGATTCCCTGAGAAAACCACTACCGGGCAGAACCAATATTGTGATAACCCGGAATAACAGCTGGCATCATGAGGGTGTAAAAGTTGTCAACAGCCTGGATGAAGCCATAGCCCTTGCCGGAGCTCTTGTCCTGGCTGAAGCTCTTGTCCTGGCTGAAGCTCCTGCCCTGGCTGAAGCTCCTGCCCTGATTAACGATAACGAAGAGGTCATGGTGATCGGTGGCGAACAGATCTACCGTCAGGCCATTGAGCACGCCGACCGGCTCTACCTGACCAGGATTTACCAAAACTTTGACGGTGATGCCTTTTTTCCGGAAGTTGACCTTCAGCAGTGGCGTGAAACCTCCCGGGAAGACATTCAATCTGAAGATGACCAGCCTCTTACCTACAGCTATCTGGTGCTCGATAGAATCTGATGGCCGGTGATCACCGGCCTCACTGATTTCAACCCAAACTAAAAGACATTTCCTGACCGTGCGGCAGCGGGAAAAATCGTCCTTCCGTATTTAAAATCAAAAACCTGATCGTCTATAGTTAACTGAGTAATTATTAGTAACTCTTGGAAATATCACCCTCTGACCATCAGGATCCCTGACAAGCTATATAAGGTGTTATTTTCATTAATAATCATTAAGCCAATACAAGTATTTGTATAAGGGTCACCTTAGGGAATGAGGAATGCCCCGTTTACCACCTGTAAATCCGGTCTCCGGACACTATTCAAACAACCTGCCGGGAACAAGTTCTCCTTTATCCCGGCATGAAGCGGATAAACACGCCACCGACATTCTGAAGAAGAAATCTACAACGTCTACCTCTCAAGAAGTCGATCGCATTGAGGAAAAATACTGGCACCATAGATTAATCTCTTTCTGTAAAAATAAAATAAATCGACTCATTCACCCACCACCATCCATTAAAATTCGGGATCTGGTTGACGATCTCACTGAAAACAGTCCAAAAAAAGATGTGCAAAAAGTGCTTTCGGCGTTAAAGCTTCATACGGGCCGGGCAATAAAGTTGCACCAGTCGGCCGATGGCAAGCTGGGCTTCACCGATGGAAAAGTTCCTGTCAGTACAAAAACAATGGAAGCAGTTGCTAACTCCATAAAGCGAAATGGTGTGGAGATGGCTTATGAATATCTTCGTAAAGGAGAAAACCTGCCTGCGGGCTATTTACAACAAATATTGATACCGCATATCCATAAGGCAATACTTCAGGCAATAAGGTATGAAAATAATTCAAAAACAACATTGAGTCATGAGCAAATTGAGGGACGAAAAGAATACCGGGTAAATCCTGAAAAATATATTAATGACCTGCTGGAAAAGGCTGACATCAAAGATGAAAAACACTTCACCTTTGAGCGAATACTTGAGTTTAAAAAATCAATAAGAAACAGCATCGTAAAATCTGTCGACGAACAGAAATTTTCAACACATCTAAAAACACCTTCCCATGACAAAACAATAAAACAAAATCAGGATTTAATCGACAGCCCAAAGCTTGCCATACCGGAACAAACAGAACACTTCATTGAAAAAGAAGACACAAGGCATATTCAAAAACTTTCTTCAGGAACGAGTTTTTTCACGAAAATACATATTAATGATATAGGCAACAGAGTTAAGCGAACCTTCCTTCGCAATAAACGCACTCATTTATTCTTTATGGGAGGCATTATTGCCAGCATTGTAATTACTGCTATCTTTCCACCAGCTGGCATATCGATGGGCATTGCTCTCGCGCTCAGTGTAATTCTTGAAGCCGGATATGAATTATTCTGGGCTTCCGGTTCTAATCTATGGCGTAGAGTCAGGCTGATAAAAGGCCTTCGACAAATAAAAAAATACGATGATTTTGATTACACTAATCTTGGACCGGAAACGGACCATAAAAGGAAAAAGCTGATTCAGAATTTACTTTACCGATGCAAGCACAAAACTTTCAGCCAGATATACAATGCCTACGCTGAACTTGAAAAACAGGCGGATAAACTAAAAAACCTGGCAGAAAAAAACCAAAAAACACTCTCTGCATCAATAGCCTTTCAAAAAGAGAAAGCACTTTATCATGAACGAAGAAAAAAATTGAAATCAAATTTATATTTCTTTGATAAGCTTATTGAGCAAATAACCATTAATCGCATTGTTATTGAACAGAGAAACCAAAAGGATCTTGAGTTATTGTGGAACGAAAGATTTACAGAAATGAATCCAATAACAAGAGATGTTCTATTTAAAAAGGCATCTAAAAATCTGATTGTACAAGGGCATCAAGTGAGAACAAGTGGCAAGAACTGGCTAAGCAACATCCTCCAGCACTCGCCCATTAGGAAATTTAATACGACTGAAGACGATTCACAAAATCCTGCTCTGGAAAAAGCTAAAACGTCAAAATTATTCACTTCATCGGGAACATTAAAAACACTAATCCAAGCCACCTTTTTAAGATCAACAAAGAAAACCATATTTAATAATTTTATCTCTATAGGTAAAGTACTAAGAAGAAATCCGATCATTATGATTCACAATCCAATTGCTCCAAAACCAGATTTAACGGGAACTCTGGTATTTTTCTCATTTTTTTTCCTGGAAATGGCAACAGGAAATTCAAATACCAAGATAAACCAGGCAAGAGTTAACGAAATAAAAAACAAGAAAAAAGGCCACACCTGGCAGCTAACCGGTAACAGAAAAAGAACAGGCCGGGAAGAAGTTGCCACGTTGCGATCTCAGACAAAACAAGAAATAGAACCAATGATCAATCATTTACTGGAGTCGGCTAAGTCAATGGAGGAAACAGGCAGAATTCTTGACGATGCTAAAAAAAGAAGTAAGATGCTGGGAAAAGGACTATTTGGTGCAATGAGCGATAAAAATGCAGCAATTACTCTTCTTAAACATGCGGCCTGGAAAAATCTGCTTGATAAAGAAATCAACGGCACCTTCAGTCTATTTCACAACCATATTCAGGAAAAAGCATCCGCCTGGAATAACCAAATAGCCAGAACCTTGATCGCCAATAGCAAACAAGCCACAACTGTTTCATCAGTATCTGATGACCAAATATATAACCGTCTTGCACATTCTGGACAAAAGGGAGAAATAAATGAGGCTACTCAGCAGATTCCGTCAGAGGTTTTTTTAGTCAGTATACGAAACAGAGTCTCCGGAGAGTTGATTCAAAGATTTCGCAGAGGAGAAATATCTGAAAATAAAGCAATTCAGGAGATCGGCTCACTCAAAAACTTAGATGAATTGCTTGCTTTACAATACTGGGTCGATACTGCTCTTAGAGAGGAAAATTATCAACAGCATAAGGATGCTCTCAAAAAATTTCAGAAAACCATCAATTCTATTATTATTAATAATCATTGAGCCAATAGAGGGATTTTTATTGGGGTTACCTTAAGGAATGAAGAATGCCCCATTTACCACCTCTAGGCCAAGTCTCCGGACACCATTCAAACAACCTGCCGGGGACAAGTTCGCCTTTATCCCGGTATGAAGCGGATAAACACACCACTGGCATTCTGAAGAAGAAGTCTACAGCTCCTACCTTTCAAGAAGTCGATCGCATTGAGGCCAAACTCTGGCACAATAGATTAATCCGTTTCTGTAAAAAAAGAATAAAGCGAATCGTTCACCCTCCACCATTCATTAAAATCCGGGATCTGGTTGACGATCTCACTGAAAACAGTCCAGACAAAGATGTGCAAAAAGTGCTCGCTGCGCTAAAGCTTCATACGGGCCAGGCTATAAAGTTGCACCAGTCGGTCGATGGCAAGCTGGGCTTCACCGATGGAAAAATTCCTGTCAGCACAAAAACCATGGAGGCAGTTTCTAACTCCATAAAGCGAAATGGTATGGAGATGGCTTATGAATATCGGCGTAAAGGAGAAAAACTGCCTGCGGGCTACTTACAACAAATATTGATACCGCATATCCATCAGGAAATACTTCAGGCAATAAGGTATGAAGAGAGTTCCCAACTCTCATCAATTCAGAAACAGATTCATGGGCGACAACAATATTATGAAAACCCTGAGAAATGCATTAAAGATTTTCTGGAAAAGTCGGGTATCAATAATGAAAAATCATTCACCTTTGAAAGAATGATTGAGATAAAAAAAGAAATCAGGAACAATATTGTAAAATCTATTGATGAACAAGCGTTACTAACGCATTCAAAAACACTTATCGATAATAAAGCGACCAATGAAAACCAGCCATTAGTCACTATCCCAAAGCTTCCTGAACCAGGAAAAACAGATCACTTCATTGAAAAAGAAGACAGTAGACATATTCGAAAACTCTCTTCAAACAAGCGTTTTTTTGCAAAAACACACATTAAAGATATAGGTAACAGAATTAAGCGAAACGTCCTTCGCAACAAGCGTAATCAGATGATAATTATAGCGGCTCTTACCGCTGGATCCATTATTTCTGCAATTATCCCTCCAGCAGGAATGGCTATCGGTATTGCTGTTACTATTGGGCTGGTAATTGATATTAGCTACATCAGTTTCTGGTCGGGTAGCACTGCCCTCTGGCGGAGAGTCAGGCTTACCAGGGGGCTGAAGAAAATAAAAAAATACGCTAATTTTGATTACACCCGTTTTGACCAAGCCAGCGATAAAGCACGAAAAAAACTCATCCAAAAACTTCAGTACAGATGTAAGCACAAGACCTTCACTCAAATATACAATGCCTATGCCGAGCTTGAAAAACAAGCAATAAGACTAAAAGAAATGGCAGCCAAAGAGATAAAAACACTTCCTGAATCTATAGCCTTTGAAAAAGAAAAAGCATGTTATCGAGAGCGAAGAAAAAAATTAAAATCAAACTTATTCTTTTTTGATAAACTCATAGAAAACCTAATCATCAGCCGAGTAATTCTTGAAAATCGAAATATAAAAGACCTTCAGAAATTATGGACAGAAAAGTTTGAAACGATGAACCCTATCAAAAGACAGGTTTTATTCAAAAGCATTTCCAGAAACAAAAAACTGATTATACATGGTCATAAGATAAAAACAAAAAACTCAAACTGGATGAAACATATCATCCCGAACTGGCTTATCAGGCTTGACAACCCAGTACAAAAAGAGAAGCAGGTTAATTCTGCTTTAGAATCTACAAAGATATCAAAATCATTTCAATCCGCTGGAGTCATGAAAGAATTAGCCCAGAAACTTTTCTATAGACAGATAAAAAAGACAATATATTCAAATCTACTCAGAGTCCTTTACATTGCCGGCAGAGGCTTTCGAAATGTGAATGTAACACCTGTTTTTCCAAAGCTCACAATCGATGGAGGAATTTGCTTCGTTAGTTGTTTTTTTGCCGAAATGGCTGCTGATTATAAGAACACTAAGATCAATGAAAAACGAATGAATAAAATTGGAAAAGGAGAAGAAGACTCTACAAAACAGTTGTTTGGCAAAAGGGTAAGAACGGGACGGGAAGAAATTGCCACATTACGCGCACTGGCCAAAGGACAAGTCGAACCCATGGTTGATCACTTACTGGAATCGATAAAGTCAATGGAAAAAACAGGAGAAATACTTAAAGATTCTAAAAAAAGAAGTAAGGCACTGGGTAAAGGCCAGTTCGGTGCAATGAGCGATGAAGATGCTGCAGTTATTATTCTCGAGCATGCAGCCTGGCAACAGTTACTTGATAAAGAAATTAACAGCACATTCAGTATTTTCCATAACCTGATTCAAGAAAAATCGTCTGATTGGAACCGTGAAATAACCAGAACTCTGATGGCCGGTAGCAAGCAGGCCATACTGGTTTCAACAGTACCTGATGAGCACATACGCAGACATGTACCACAAACACATCAAGGGGCAGGCGCACAGAAGCCACATCAACAAACAGCAGGAATGGTTCAACAGCTTCAATCAGAAAAATTTTTGCAAAGTATCAGAAACAGAATTTCCGGAAAGTTGATTCAGAGACTTCGAAGGGGAGAAATCTCTGAAGCAGAATTAATTCAGGAAATCGCCTCACTCAATAACCGGGATGAATTGATAGCTCTGCAGTACTGGGTCAGCAAGGCTCTTGAAGAAAAAATCTATCAACAGCATGAGGATACTCTCAAAAAATGTCAGAGAATTATCAATTATATTATTAATAACAAATACCACTAAGCCAGACGCCCTCAATACCCCGCAGACAGTCAGAGACCTGACTAAATCCAATCACCCAGCCCTTCGGAAAACAACAATACGAACCGGTAGTTATACCGACGTATAATCACCAGCGCTTTTTATGAAATGCCATGAAAAGATTATAGGAGAACGCAGTCTTATGTTTATACGTCATCTATTGGGTGCACTTCTGGTGTCCTCTCTTGCCATACCTGCCATTGCTGACAATACCCTGGTATTGCCCGGAAAAACAAAGCTGCTGGTTCTTGATGGAAAGAGTGCAGAACCACTCAATAAAAAGAGTAATGTATCTCTCAGCTCTCGCAGCCTCGGCTCTCTCAGCCTCGGCTCTCTCAGCCTCAGCAACGGTCGCCATCAGCTGGTCTTTCAGCTAAAAACACTGGTACGAGAAGGTGGTGACAGTAAAATGTTCACTTCCAGCCCGTATATCATGACCTTTGACCTTACTGGCGACCAGGCTTTCACCATTCATTCTCCGAAGCTGAAAACAGTACGGGATACTGACAAGCTGTCAAGATCACCAGAAACCCAGTTCTCGATTACCGACCAGAAAGGCCAGGCCATTCCCTTTGAGTTCAGTGTTCTCAACAAGTCTGGCCTGTTGATCGGAATAGACACCATTGAGGATATCCAGAAGTTCAATCTGTCTGATAATTCTGCAGCCGTGAGAGAAATGGCAGGGACTGTTTATATCGCAACCCCTCAGGGAATCTCTTATCAGGTTGCTCAACAACCGGTACCCACGGTAATGCCAGCACCGGCAACGGCTCAACCCATGAGTGAAAATATGCTTCAGTACTGGTACAACCAGGCTGATGACGCAACCCGGGAACGCTTCATCAAGTGGACTTCAGAAAGTAACCAGGCAGCAAAATAATGAAAAAAATCCCGCTTTCACGAAAGCGGGATTTTTTTCACAAACGCCTTTGACTGTCTTCTGGCGTTATATTTTGCTTTCAGCTCTTGAGGTAAATCTTCACAAGACACTTCGGTAAACGCACGCTCAATAAACCAGTGCGCAGTCTGTGTTGTCATCACGTAGATCTCATTCATCCCTTTCTTTTTTGCCAGCGCTTCAATATGAGCAAGCAAACGGTCTCCACGCTGTGCCTGACGATATTCAGGATGCACCACTACGCAGGCCAGTTCTGCCCTGCTAACGCCATTTTCACAATAAGGATGAAGTGCTGCACAGCCGATAATCATGCCATCCAGCAAGACGACACTGAACAAACGTATCTCTCTTTCAAGCTCCTTTCTGGAACGGCGACGGAGGATACCTTTTTCCTCAAATGGACGAATCAGCTCAAGAATCCCACCGACATCCTCAATGGTTGCTCCCCGAACCTCTTCGTAATGATCTCTGGAAATCAGCGTCCCGGCACCGTCGCGGGTAAACAGCTCCATCAGCAGTGCACCATCATCCTGATAGCTGATAATCTGTGCACGCTCAACGCCTTCTGAGCAAGCCATAACGGCAGAAGAAAGAAGCCTTTTGGACTCTCCGGACTGTAATACAAGCTCCAGACTTCCGTCATGGGGCGAAATTCGATTAATCAGGTCACCCTGTTGATCAAAAACACCTTGCTGCTCACCGTACAGAATCAGTTTTTCAGCCCCCAGGCTTATCGCCGTTCTGGTGGCCACTTCCTCAGCTTCAATATTGAAAATCCCCCCGGTTGGAGAAAGCCCAAGACAAGACAACAATACTACATAGCCACTGTCCAGAAGATGATCAATGGCCTGGCTATCCACTTTGCGAACTTCGCCGGTATATTGAAAATCAATACCATCAAGAACACCCAGGGGTCTGGCGGTCACAAAATTACCGCTGACTACGCGAATTCTGGCGCCATGCATGGGGGAGTTCACCAGCCCTACCGAAAGCCTCGATTCAATCAGGGTCCGCATGTTGCCTACCGCATCTTTAACACACTCAAGACTTTTCTTATCGGTAATCCGTCGTTCATTGTGCAGCGTGGTTTTAATACCCCGCTCCCGAAGACGTTCATCAATCTGTGGGCGAGCACCATGCACGAGAACCAGTCGAACCCCCAGACTGCTCATTAGCGCAATATCACTGATGATATTGCTCAGATTCGGATGTGCCAGCGTTTCCCCCCCAAGCATGATCACAAAGGTTTTACCCCGGTGAGCATGTATATAGGGTGACGACTGCCGGAAAAATTTTACATAGTCTGCTGAGTTATCATTCTTCTTCACGCAAGCCACACTTGTTAATCAGTTATAAACAATACTGTCTGATCAGAGACTTCAGGATATTAACCATGGGATTAATCCGATCAAGAGACAGGTATTCATCGGGCTGATGAGCCTGATCGATATCCCCCGGACCTAATACTACAGTGTCCATCCCCAGTTGGCTGAAAAATGGTGCCTCTGTAGCAAATGCAACACTTTCTGCCTGATGACCGGTCAGCTTCTCACAGGCAACCACCAGTTCCGAGTTCTCCTTGCTGGAAAAAGCCTCAATGGCCGGCGTTATAGACTCAAGAGTAATCTCAACCTGATCCGCTTCAGCAATGGGTTTCAGCCTCTGTCGAATTTGCTGCCGCAGTTGTTCACTCTCCATACCAGGCAACGTCCGGATATCAAAGTCCAGCTGGCACTGCCCGCATATCCGGTTGGGATTATCACCACCATGAATACAACCAAGGTTCAATGTAGGGACAGGAATGGTAAATCCGGGATTCTGATAACGCTCCGCCATGCCAGCACGGAACTGCATCAAATCGGTGATCACCTTATGGGCTGTTTCCATGGCATTGCGCCCCAGTGACGGGTTACTGGAATGGCCTGACTGCCCCAGAATCCGGATGCGTTCCATCATGATCCCTTTGTGCATATGAATAGGCCGCATTCCAGTTGGCTCGCCGATCACCGCATACCGTGCTTTTGGCCGACCGAGTTCTGCCAGTGCCCGGGCACCATTCATGGACGACTCTTCATCAGCAGTCGCCAGAATGATCAAGGGTGCTTTCAACGGTGTTGGTAAAAATTCCCGAACGGCCTCCATCACCAAAGCAAAGAAGCCTTTCATGTCACAAACCCCAAGACCGTAAAACCGGTTGTTCCGTTCTTCCAGGGCAAAAGGAGAACTTTTCCAGAGGCTTTCATCATAAGGCACCGTATCGGTGTGGCCAGCAAATACCAAACCTCCCGGGCCGCTTCCCAGTGTCGCTATCAAATTGGCTTTATGAGGGGTGTCAGGCAATGGCTGGATCTCACACTGGAACCCCATGGCCTCAAACCAGACCGCCAGCTCATTGATGACCGGCAGGTTGCTCATATCAAGATCAGGAAGAGTTGAGCTGACAGAAGGTATTTCTATCAACCTTGAAAGTGCATGTTGGAATGTTGGCTGACTCATAGCCCTTATTATCACCTTCTGGTAGAGGGAGTGTTCTGGTGATAATAAACAGGGCCAGCCTGAGAAACCAAATCTATTTAAAATCTTCACCCATTAACAATGGCAAGCTGGATCGTAGCAAGGATGTACAGGGTACATATAAAGGTAACTGTTCAGCACCCAGATCTTGTGTTGTCCAAATAGACAAACAACTACATATTGATTAATGGGATTTAAGTGCCTGATTATTTTGGTGCATTTCAGAAAAACAAACGGGAACTAATGTTCGGTTAATCAATATGTAGTGCTTAGACCCTTTGAACAGCACAAGATGTGCTTATGAGGGATGCTGAACAGTTACATATAAAGAAGGTGTTTGGTTCATACCACTCCATTCTCACCCGAACTCACTGAACGCCTCGCTAACTCCCCGAGCAAATGGCTCGCACTATATCCCATCATCACTGGTGATGTTCGCCCCCCTTTCCCTATTCGCTTCTTTGAGCCTGAACAGCTTCCTTTCAGATTGCTAACCGTAGTATTCCGTCCATTAATATGCTCGTCCATAAATTTCTGAGCGTCTTTTTCCATAGCCAACTCGCGCGCATTAGCTTCTTGCTGAAAAGTCTCAATCTGTTTCTGTTTTTCCATCAGCTGCACCTGCTACTCGTTATTCTTATTTTTGAGAAGGGTCTGCTGTTCTTTCAGTTCTCCAGCCTCGATATTCCGTTTATTAATATACTCGCCCATAAATGCTACAGAGCGGTTCAACATAGATTGAGCGCTATCCTTAGCCTCTTGCTGAAAAGCCTCAAACTGCTTCTGTTTTTCCATCAGCTGCACCTGCTGCTCGCTAATCTTATTTTTGAGAAGGGTCTGCTGTTCTTCCAGTTTTCCAATCTGGATATTTTGTTCATTAATATGCTCGCCCATCAGTTTTTTAGCGTCTTTCGCCATAAGGTTAGCGTCTTTCACCATAAGGACAGCAGCCAACTCGCGCGCATTAGCCTCTTGCTGACAAATCTCCAACTGCTTCTGTTTCTCCATCAGCTGCACCTGCTGCTCGTTTTTAAGAAGCGTCAGCTGTTCTTCCAGTTTTCCAGTCCGGATATTTCGTCCATTAATATGCTCGTTCAAAACTTGCGTAGCCTCTATCACCATAAGGCGAGACGCTGTCTCTTATACACATCT
>NZ_JAVRMB020000335.1:0-12726 GCF_031844845.1 Endozoicomonas sp. | reverse complement strand
GTATGCATTCCCACGCGGAGCGTGGGAACGAGGGTGGCGGGAGGAATAAATTCTAGATGGAACAATGTTACAGTTCCTGGGCGAGTGATGGATTGGGATGTTATTTAATTACAATTCCTAAGCAAACAACACGTTAATAATCCATGGATGGAGTTTCAACGTTAACATTCAACTGACTAATGAATAGAAGCACTGGAAATTACTTTTCCCACGATAAAATTGATACAACACTATTAAACTATCTACCTGACAGTATTACCCGGTAAAGACATGGACACCAATATAGGGTGATATGGTCAAACAGTTATTGATTAAAGTTGTTAGTAGACTTTTTTTGAGGCCTTTTGGCAGGTTGTTTCTGAACAGCTTCATTAACTCTTAACGGCCGGCCGGCAACTTCCTGACCATCCATTGCCCTGGCGGCTTCTGCTTCTGACTCTTTTTCAAAAGTAATAAAGGCAAAGCCTCTTGAACGATCTGTCTCACGATCTCTCATCAATTTGATATCTTCGATTTCACCAAAGGATTCAAATGCCTGTTCGAGATCTTCCTCAACGGTGGTATAGGCAAGGTTGCCGATATATAAAGTCCTTTTCTGCATGGGAAACTCTGTTTCTTATCTATTGGTTATACGCAAATCCTTGCGTAGGCAGGGTCAATCAACGAATGTAACAATTATCAGATTCTCATATCACAAAGTCGTTGTCCACAGCCTCATCGGCCACTGTCTGGTTTTCATTAAAGAGTTGAAAAAAATGCTATTAAGTTAAATCAAAATGGCAGGAAAAATAGACAACCTCAAGTAATCAGATAACCGCTGGGAGGAGAATACCCCCTCCCATCATTCATTATCTACTGAACGCTTTCATTTTCCGAAAAAACCCCCTCAAACAAGGCTGTTGAAAGGTAACGTTCGCCGGAGTCCGGTAAGATAACAACAATGGCCTTGCCCTTATTCTCAGGCTGCTCTGCAATTTTCAGTGCAGCACTCACCGCAGCTCCACTGGAAATACCCGCAAGAATACCCTCTTCACGCATCAACCGATGAGCCGTCTCTATTGCCTCTTCATTGGACACCTGTTCAACCTGATCCACCAGACTTAGATCCAGGTTGGCTGGAATAAAACCTGCCCCTATCCCCTGAATTTTATGAGGCGCAGGTTTTACTTCTTCACCCGCCAGAGTCTGGCTGATGATCGGTGAAGCACTGGGTTCAACAGCAACGGAAGTGATTTTTTTGCCCTGAATTTTCTTGATGTAACGGGATACACCGGTAATGGTTCCACCGGTACCCACGCCAGCGACAAAAATATCAATATTGCCATCAAGGGCATTCCAGATTTCGGGCCCGGTTGTCTCTTCGTGAATACGCGGATTGGCTGGATTTTCAAACTGCTGAAGTAACAAGAATTTCTCAGGATTCTCTTCCGCCAGTTCTTTCGCCCTGGCAATAGCGCCGGGCATACCCTTTGCAGGCTCGGTAAGAATAATTTCCGCACCGAGTGCTTTCATGAGTTTACGCCGTTCAAGGCTCATGGAAGCAGGCATCGTCAACGTCAAAGGAATACCCCGGGAAGCCGCAACAAATGCCAGGGCAATACCGGTATTACCGCTGGTTGGCTCAATCAGTTCCATACCAGGCTGCAGCTTGCCAGAACGTTCCGCATCCCAGATCATACTGGCACCAATACGGCATTTGACACTGTTTGCCGGGTTTCTGGATTCTATTTTTACGTAAATCTCATGATCTTTTGCCATACGATTCAGCCTTACCAGCGGTGTATTGCCAATAGCCTGAGAATTATCCTGATAGACCTGTTTCATATAGCTCTTTTCCTTATAATGCGTAAAAAATCTCTGTTCCTGAATGGGCACACAGTTACGCCCTGAACTTTCTTATGGCGTGAGACTATCCTGATCATTGAGATTTCGTAAAGTAACTTAAAATTATAGAGTTATACAAAATATCTATAACCTTGAATTATCTACCTTCCAGCGTGAGCCTATCTCCCAATGGTCTCAAATGGCTACCCATTATCAGCCCTTTTGCGTTACCCTTACCGGCAACTCAACTCCCTACAGACATAAGAATTACGCCTGCTTTAACCAATGCTTAATTAAAGCCGTGTTTCATAATAAAAAAGACAATTGACCTATGAGTTTCGAAAGTACCGACCAGTATATTGCTACCGATGACCTGAAAATGGCCGTCAATGCCGCAGTGACTTTACAGCGCCCTCTGCTCATTAAAGGTGAGCCCGGAACCGGTAAAACCATGCTGGCAGAACAGGTGGCCCACTCTCTCGGCAAGGAACTACTGCAATGGCATATCAAATCCACCACTAAAGCCCAGCAAGGGCTTTATGAATATGATGCAATTTCCCGTCTTCGTGACTCGCAGCTTGGGGATGAGCGGGTTCACGATATCAGCAACTACATTGTCAAAGGCAAACTCTGGGAAGCCTTTGAATCCAATGAGCAATCTGTGCTGCTTATTGATGAAATCGACAAGGCTGATATCGAGTTCCCCAATGACCTGCTGCAGGAACTGGATAAGATGGAGTTTTATGTTTACGAAACTCAACAGCTGGTTAAAGCCAGACAGCGCCCCATTGTTATCATCACCAGTAATAATGAGAAAGAGCTGCCGGATGCGTTTCTGAGACGCTGCTTCTTCCACTACATCAGCTTTCCTGATGCAGAGACTATGAGAAAGATTGTCGAAGTCCACTATCCCGGCCTGCAGAAAAAACTGGTGGATGAAGCACTTCAGGTATTTTTTGAACTCAGGGATATTCCCGGCCTCAAGAAAAAGCCATCCACCTCAGAACTGATCGACTGGTTGAAACTGCTGAACTCTGACGATATCCCTGCAGATATCCTGCAGAATCGTGATACCCGAAGTGCCATTCCACCTCTTCACGGCGCGCTGGTTAAAAACGAACAGGATGTCTACCTGCTGGAACGTCTGGCCTTTATGAACCGACGTGGTTAACGGCCAGGGGATCAGTCATGCTGACTAATTTTTTCGAAACAGTCCGGGCATTTGGCGTGCCAGCCACCACCAGAGAATATCTCGATCTCCTTGCTGCGCTGGATGCCAAACTGGTCTACGCCGACCAGGAAGCCTTTTATCAGCTATCAAGAACCATTCTGGTTAAGGATGAGCGGCACTACGACAAGTTTGACAAAGCCTGTCAGGCTTTTTTCAGTGGCCTGGACTCCATGGAGGAACTTCTGGAAGCATTGATTCCAGAGGAATGGCTGCGGCAGGATTTTATTCGCCAGCTGTCCGATGAAGATAAAGCCAGAATCCAGGGCATGAAAAGTCTTCAGGACCTTCTTGAGACTTTCCGTCAAAGAATGGAAGAGCAAAAAGGTCGACATCAAGGCGGCAATAAATGGGTGGGTACGGGAGGCACCTCACCGTTTGGTGCTTATGGGTACAACCCTTCTGGAATTCGGATTGGCCAGAACGAATCAAGGCACCGCAAAGCCACCAAAGTCTGGGATAAACGAGAGTTTAAAAACCTGGATGACGATGAGCAACTGGGCAGCCGGAATATGAAAATGGCATTGCGCAGATTGCGTCGCTTTGCCCGTCAGGGCGCTGCGGATCAGTTGGACCTTGATGATACCGTGCGGTCAACAGCCAGCAAGGGCATGCTGGATATCAAGATGGTTCCTGAACGCCATAATGCGGTAAAAGTTCTGCTTTTCATGGATATTGGCGGTTCAATGGACGATTACGTCCGCCTGTGCGAAGAGTTATTTGCCTGTTGCCGTACAGAGTTCAAACATCTTGAGTTCTACTACTTTCACAATTATCTCTATGAAAGTGTCTGGCGGGACAACCATCGCCGGCAACAGGAGCGTATCAGCCTGTGGGATGTAATTCACCGCTACGGTAAAGATTACAGGCTCATTTTCGTGGGTGATGCGGCCATGTCTCCTTACGAAATAACATCACCCGGAGGCAGTGTTGAGCACTTTAATGAAGAAGCCGGGCATACCTGGATGTCACGCTTAAAAGCACATTTTGACCGGGTAGTATGGCTTAACCCTACTCCGGAACATGCCTGGCAGTATACGTCTTCGATACACCTTATCGATAAACAGATGGAAGGAAAAATGTACCCCTTGACCATTAACGGCCTGGAAGAAAGTATGGGATATTTAGCTGGCTGAGGCTTCAGCGGGGAGAATCCGAAACGAGATCCTCCCCACTGAAACCTTACAGAAAGAAGAGAGTCAAAGAACCGATCAGCGACTTCTGTCACCAAACGTAATACTGTTCCTCAAATAGTGAACCATTGTCAGGTCAGAGTTTAACGCTGACAGTTCTGGCTTCTGGGCCGGCTTCATGAAAGAACACGGCTACAGGCACCACATACTACCGACAAATTATTACCCTGAGACAGTGACACGAAAAATACAGTCTGTCTGAAGCAGCTGTTTTTCTCATCCCATTGCCACTGTTCCTGTAAGGTCTCCGCCCCCTCAGGATTAAGCCTGATCATATCTGTCCCAATAGCATTGCTGAACATGTGCTTTAAAACATCCTGCCTGGCATTTATAACCCTGCCCCCGGCGCTTTTGTTAATAGTGGGAGAGCCCGGAGAGCCATCTGATCGCTGCTCTTTAAGAAAGAAAGGTTCATTTGGAGAGGCTGGAACTGGATACCCACTATTACCTTTATCTTCAACACAGTCCATGCCCCTTGAGTCCTGAAACTGCGAAAACAACCTCTCTGCACAATAACGATCATTGGCCTGAAACATCCTCCGCAATTCCTCAGCCATAACGATCGTTTCAGCCGTTGTGGTCCGCTGTACAGGAAGATAGCCTGGCTTAGGTACCACGGAAGGTATTGAGAAATCGGTTCCCCGTTCACTCGGGGCAATCTTGCCAACATTTCCGTACCATTCTGTATAAGGCTGATACGTAACGGAACCAACGCCATTGATACTAGTCATAGGAATAATCCTCAAATCAGTTTCATACAAGCCCACAGGCTGGCGAAAGATCTACGGGTACCTCAGGGGCTATTGACGTCCACCTGTCGGTTGCACGTCTAAGCCCTCAAGGGCTGGCTGACAGAACTTCCAGAACCCGGTATTAACTGAGTGACTTGCAACAACCTTTAATCGAATGGGAAGCGCTCCCATTACAACGGAAATTGAAGCATCATTCTGCCGCCATTGGACTTAGACAATCACTTTTGTGTTTATGTTCAATATCGTGAAATTATTCCGGGACAACGCCTTACAACAAGGAATCAAAGAACTCCATAACGGTTTCAGTGGCCACCCCGTGACGTTGCTCATCAAACAGAGAACCGTGATTACCCGGTTCAAGATTAAGCTCTACGGTTTTAGCCCCCATTGCCTTGGCTTCCTGAAAGAAACCCGCCGCCGGATAGACATTGCCCGATGTGCCTACGGCTACAAACAGATCACATTGAGATAACGCCTGATAAATTTCATCCATCTGCAAAGGCATTTCTCCAAACCAGACAATATGAGGGCGAAGGTTTCCGGCAATACCACAGCATTCACATTGAGTTTCAACGGTAACATCCTGATCCCAATAAAAAACCTTCTCTGTATCCTGACAGTGAACTTTCAATAGTTCGCCATGCATATGAATCAGGTTTTCGCTCCCTGCCCGTTCATGGAGATCATCAACATTCTGTGTCACCAGTAAAAAGTTACCGGAAAATTTTCGCTCAAACTCTGCCAGTACCCGATGAGCCTTATTAGGCTCGACAGAACGTAACTGCCGACGACGGTCGTTGTAGAAACGCTGTACCAGGGCTGGATTACGGGCGTATCCCTCAGGGGTTGCCACATCTTCTACCGGATGGTTCTCCCAAAGTCCATCACTGGCCCGGAACGTTCTGATCCCTGACTCAGCGGAAACGCCAGCCCCCGTTAAAACAACAATGGATGAATAAGACAAGCAATACCTCTCAACAATCAACGACGATATCTGGCGGTAAAGTGGATAGTTTTTTCAGCTTCGGCAGATACTTCCACCTTTATCTGGTCAGACTTTTCCAGTGAAGCTCCCTTAACACTTTCCAGTTTCAGAAGGTTCGGATCCCGATCTCTCAACAGCAGGGTGATAGCCTCTTTCTGGTCATTGGAAATCGTTGCCTGCCACTTTACCACCAGTTCCTTATCGCTCTTCTCATCCTTCAGCTCAATATCAATCCGTGAACGTTCCACACGAACAGCCAGCGCCTCACCCATGGTTAGCCAGGCGTTGTCACCAGCGGTTGTTTTCGGCAACCATGAATTGGCACCGATGATATAACTGCCATCACGGTCACTTTCATACATGCGCACAGACGCTGGAGGAAGGTCCACGGGTGCTTCAAACTTCCAGGTTAACTTTGGTCGCTCAACCATAGATGCCCTGCCACCGGTAGCGCGTCCATAAACTTCCAGGGTATAGAGCTTTTCCAGGTGGAGCGTTTCAGAGAAAAGGTCCAGCAATTGCCTGCTGTTAGCCCATAGAACGGTGCCCTCAGGGAGCGTTGTCATCAATACTTCCCCCACCCGCTCCCCATACTCACCAGCATCGGCAACAGCCGATGCTTCCATCATTCGATTTTTACGGTAATAACCAGGCATGCCACCTTCGCCACCAGCCACAAGGCGAATCTTTGCATTGCTGAAATTAATATTGGAACCGTTGGCCAGCAGTGCTTTTAAATCCAGACGTCCCTGATTTTCTGATAACAGTGTTAAACGGTAATGACTGTCATAATTTAACAGCGGAGTAATATAAGAGAGATTCAGCATTCCACTGACCGACTGATTACCAAAGTCAGCAGTGAGGTATTTCAGATATTTACCCTGAATGTCCGTGGAGTCTCTGGAGAGCATTCTCAACCCCTGGGGGTCGTGATAGTCAATAAAATACTGTCGACCATTACTGCTTTCTACCAGCCCGATACCCTGCTGATAACTGATGAGTTTTCCCTGAATGGCAACATTCAGCCCTCCCCCAAAGACTTCAACGGTTTTGCCAATCAGGTTGCGGTAGTAATTATCACGGTCAAGACCACCTTGATACCATGAAATATCTTCGGGCCTGTACACCGCTGCGCCATCGGTATACTCAAGGTTAAGACTTCCATCAAGACGGTTAACGGGTAACCCGGAGATTTCAAGTATCCCCTTTTTATCAGGCTGTTTTTTAAAATTCTGGCTGATTAATGCTTTATCGCTATAGAGGGTCACTATGGTCGACTGAGCCTGGTTAACATCGAGTTGACCCGGTTGCGTATTTCCCTGTGCCGACATTGAGACAAGACTGGAAATTATCAGAACCAGTAACGAAGGCTTGAACATATTAGCTCCAGTATTCAGCATTTAAATGACTTGTTTTCAGCAACTTTAAATCGAATAGACCGGTTTGTCTCCCAGAACACATCCCCCCTTCTCTGAAAATTTCCACAATATCCAGTGAGTAGAATAAATGCGGTAAAACCTCAAATTCGTAAAGCATCCCTTTTTCAATACTTATAGCCCCCTCCAATCATGAAGTTATTTTGCGACATTCACGAAAGAGTTACCTATAACATTAAGCAATTAACGCATCACGCTGATTTTTATGATGAAATATATTTGAACGACCGTATAATAATTTTGAACGGTACGTCCGTTTACCATTATCCATCGATTATCCATCCGAGTTTGTAATGACTACTGCTGCTATTGAAGCATCCCGTCATATTACTGAATCCCAATGCCCTCAACCGGAAAAAACCGGATGGATAGAACGTCATTTCCAGCTGCAGGCTAAAGGCACTCACGTTCGTCAGGAAGTGATGGCGGGTGTGACCACCTTCATGACCATGGTCTATATCATCTTTGTTAATCCGCAGATCCTTTCTGCAGCAGGGATGGATGCTCAGGCCGTATTTGTGACTACCTGTCTGATTGCGGCTATTGGCAGTATTGCCATGGGGCTGGTTGCAAACCTGCCCATTGCCATGGCGCCCGCTATGGGTCTGAACAGCTATTTCGCGTATGTTCTGGTCGGCGGTATGGGGTTGGCCTGGCAAACCGGTATGGGCGTCATTTTCTGGGGCTCCCTGCTGTTTGCTGCTGTTGCCGGATTCAGGGTTTACATCGTCACCAGTATTCCAGCCAGCCTGCGCATTGGTATTGCTACCGGCTGCGGTCTGATGATCGCCCTGGTGGGTCTGCACAACGCAGGCATCATTGTTGCCAATCCAGACACCATGGTCACCATTGGCGATGTTCGCTCTATACCATTTGTTCTGGGCTGTGCAGGATTCCTGCTGATGATGGTGCTGGTGCATCGGGGCTTTAAGGCAGCAATCATCATATCAATGGTTGCCACTACCTTTGCGGGCTGGCTACTTGGGGATGTCGAATATCAGGGCATTGCTTCCCTGCCTCCCAGTATCGCACCTGTCCTTGGCCAACTGGATTTGATGGGCGCACTGGATTTAAGCCTGGCCGGCGTCATTTTATCCGTCATGCTGGTCAGCCTGTTTGAATCCGCCGGCACCTTTGTGGCGGTGACTGACAAAGCCGGACTGTCCGATGAAACGGGTAACTACCCTAATGCCACCCGCTCTCTGTTTGTCGACAGTCTGAGCTCTGCCGCCGGTGCCTTTATGGGGACCTCATCGGTCTGCCCTTACATCGAAAGTGCAACCGGTGTTGTCGAAGGTGGCAGAACCGGTCTGATGGCGGTTGTCGTTGGCCTGCTGTTCCTGCTGGCAATCTTCTTCTCGCCGCTGGCCGGCATGATCCCAGCGTATGCTACCGCCGGAGCTCTGATTTATGTTGGTCTGTTAATGACCGCCGAGCTGACCCGGGTGCAATGGCAGGATTTAACAGAAGCGGTTCCGGCTTTTGTTGCCACGGTAATGATTCCTTTCAGTTTCACCCTGACGGAAGGCATCGCCACCGGCTTTATTA
Organism: Endozoicomonas sp.; assembly: GCF_031844845.1. GTDB lineage: Bacteria > Pseudomonadota > Gammaproteobacteria > Pseudomonadales > Endozoicomonadaceae > Endozoicomonas. The sequence goes on along the minus strand of NZ_JAVRMB020000335.1, from coordinate 3,760 downwards.
CTTACACCGTTATGAAACTGGCCTGTGGAAGAGCACGTGAAGTCTCTCCAGTGTGTGCCCTGTTAACCCTCGTATTTGTGGCTCGTTACGCTTTTTTGTAAACACTTTTTACTGTAAATCGCTGCGTAACGACCTCTATTTGAATTGAGCTAAACCATGATTAAAGAAAATTTGCGAGACCTGATTGACGCTGGCGCTGCCCGAATTCCTGCTGACCTGGTGATCAAAAATGGCCAGCTGGTCAATGTCACGTCTGCTGAAATTTACCCGGCGGACATCGCCGTTTATCGTTCCAGAATCGTTGCTACGGGTGATGTTGAAGCCTATATCGGTGAAAACACTCAGATTATCGATGCTGAAAACAAGTATCTGGTACCGGGTCTGATCGACGGCCACCTGCACATCGAATGCAGCAAAATGTCCATGACCAGCTTTGCCAAAGCAGTGGTTCCCTGCGGTACCACCAGCATTGTTTCCGGTCTCGATCAGTATCTGGTCACTGCTGGCCTTGAAGGCATTCGGGAAGTACTGGACGAAATCAATCAGGGACCCTTGAAAGTATTTTGGGGATTACCTTTTACCACACCCTACACGCTGCCTGAATCCACCATTGGTTTTAACGTAACACCGGAAGTTCATCGGGAAGTTCAGAAATGGCCTGAAGTGTACGGTGTCTGGGAAACGGTATCCGAGTTTATCGAGAACAAGCACGACTGCGTGATGAAAGCTATTGAACTGGCCGGAGAAAACAACCTGCCCATCTTCGGTTGCGCCCCAATGACCACTGGTACCCGTCTGAACTCGGTTCTTTGTGCAGGCGTTCGGCTGGATCACGAGAGTTATGATCACACCGAAGCCATGGAAAAAATTCGCAAGGGCATGTTCCTGCTGATTCGTGAATCATCCATTTCTCACTTTCTCAATGAAAACATGAAGGTCGTGACTCATATCAATCCACGGGTTGCCCGCCGGGTCAGTTTCTGTACTGATGACGTAATTGCTTCCGAAATTCTGGAAAACGGCCATATGGATAAACTGATCCGTATGACCATCGCTGCCGGTGTTGATCCCATTACGGCGATACAAATGGGTTCCCTGAACAGTGCCGAAGCTTATCGTATTGACCATCTGGTCGGTTCCATCTCTCCCGGAAAGATTGCCGATATCCTGCTGGTTGAAGACCTGCGAAAGTTCAACATCGATAAAGTCATTGCCAAAGGAAAACTGGTGGTGGACAACGGCAAGATGGTCATCGACCTGCAACCACCTGTGCGCAGCGAGATTCTTTCTTCCAAACTGATGATTCCTTCGATCACACCGGCTGACATGAAAGTCTATACCGACCTGAAAACGGACAAGGTCAATGTACTTTCCATGGAAGTGGATTTTGATGTGCCTTTTGTTCGCCGTCGCCGGGATGTTCAACTGATCGTAGACAATGGTGTGGTGTTACCGGATGTTAAAAATGATGTCCTGTACGCCACCGTCGTAGAACGTTTTGGCAAGAATGGTAATAAGCCCGTCGCTTTTGTTTCAGGCTGGAAGTTGAAAGCTGGCGCCATGGCCAGCTCCAAGGCACCGGATGACAACAACATTGTCTGTATTGGTACTAACTCTGAAGACATGTCTCTGGCCATTAATTATCTGGCAGAAAAAGGCGGTGGTCAGGTTATTGTGAAAGACGGTGAAATCATTGATTTCATTCACCTGCCCATCTGCGGTGTCACTTCAGATATCAGCCCGGAGGAAATGGCGGCAGCTGAACTGAATATGAAAGCACTGGCAAGAGAGCTGGGCTGTGACCTGCCTGACCCGGTTTTCTATATGTGCTGTCTGGAAATTACCGCCATTCCTGATTATGCCATGACGGATCTGGGTGCAGTCTGCTTTGCTACCCAAAGTGTCTTTTCCGCCGGCTGCAAACTGCGCCCACCCACCCAGGCGTCCCTGCCCCCTTTTTCAATTAAAAAAACAAAGGCGGGGCTGCTTCGCAGCCCCGCCTTTGTTTTTACTATCCACTATTTCTGTGTACAACCCGGTGAATAAGCTCTGGTACAAGCCACTACGCCCCAGCATTAAAGGGCTGTTTTTTTAGTTGGTTATTTTCTGTTCAACTGGTCAAGTCTTTCTGGCTGCTGGCCTATTCCATGGTACGTTGCAATGTCGTACAAAGTGGGATCGGGGAAAATATCACAGGCTCTGACAAGCTCTTTTTTCTTATTTTCCATTGCATTATTGTTATAGGCTAATGTTGCTTCTCTGTCGTTTAATAACATGGCTATCACCAAGACTTCACCGGCATTCTCTCTTGCCAGCGCTTCCCTGCATGTCCTGTAAAACGCAGCGTTTACCAGATTTTTGTAGTGTGGTTCAAGGTTGTCGTATTCGCTCACCTCAGCAAATCCTGTAACGGTTAACACGACACTCATAAGCATTAATAACATCGTTCTTATCATTTTTTGAACCAATTTATCTAAGCCGTGTCTTAAGTGTAATTCTTCGTTTTTCAGGTGGTCCACTGATGGCAGACGTCCAATACAATGCGGTTCCTCAAGGTAATAACACAGTCCAATTTGGCGATACTGCGCAGGCTGCAGAATCCCAGTGCCCACCTTGCAGTCAACGGTTTAATTTCCGTAATGTGGCAATTATTGGGATTGCTGTTGCATGCGCTGTGGTTGTGGTTGGAGTTGGAGTTGGAGTGTCTGCCTGGGCGATGTCGTCTTCGAATGAGGAACCTGAGGGGGCGGAGGACTTAGTAGACAGGCACATAACAGCAGTAATGAACACGATCAAAATGGTGGCTGAAGCAGTTACCCAGCCGGTTGCCGAAGCAGTTACCCAGGCGATGCAGCCGGTTGCCGAAGCAGTTACCTGTCCGGATAACTGCTTCCTGGATGCAGCCACAGTCTGCGGTAGCGATGGTGTCACATACTACAGTGTCTGTGTACTCAAGGCCATTGCATGCCAAAGGTCAGACGGTGTTTACCCGGTGAGTATAGGTTCTTGCCCTGAATTGTGAGGTTAATGCATAGGGATTTCAAAGTACCGATAGATGACCTGTTGACGTATAAAATTGGGTAATTTCTCTGACCGATCGATTATCTGTATTTTACCAAAACTGCAAATACCGGGTAATACGAGATTAAATTCCGGTATTAATATTAAATGCAGAGATATTGACTGCATTAATTTATTCCAGGCACAACTATCCCGTTACACCAAAGCAATAAGCCTGTTCAGAGCCAGCCTTTCGTGGCATTGACGCAGCTTTGCCATGGGTTTGCCAGGTACGATGCCGGTCAGAACCATGCGTGATTTACACAGGATGCATTCCAGTGGATCGATACCAAAGCTGTTTTTCATCATGGCAGGGAAACGCATAGGAATGGCTTTTCTTTCGGGTTGATCCAGCAGGTCGTAAACCGTTGGCAGCAGTTTTGACCGGACCCGGGTGGCAAGGAATCCATAGTAACGGATCATGCGAAAGCCAGTGTCCGGAATGTGTTGCACCAAACGTTTAATGAAGTCTTCTATCCCGCTGGTAAAACGCAGGTATTGTTTGGTGGCGTGATTCAGATAACTGAAAACCACTTCCTTCCCGTCGTAATGTTTCAGTCGGCTCATGGATAGGGCTGGACGCTTCAGGTAACGTCCGAGATATTTGATGTTGCGGTGATGATTTTTGCTGGGCCTGGCAAAATGAACGATCCAGTTTTTCTCATAATGTGGATTCAACCAGCGGTTAAACGCTGTTTTG
>NZ_JAVRMB020000334.1:0-19167 GCF_031844845.1 Endozoicomonas sp. | reverse complement strand
GTGCGGCCAGGCCAACCAGCTCCGGGTCAGCAATGTGGTCCGGATCCAGGTCTTTCGCTGCCTGCCGGGCAAAGGCCACGACATCCTCACCCTGCTCAGCGCTTGCTGCCGCTGCACCTCTGAGGGTGGCCCGCCGCTTGTGGATTGCAGCTTCCAGTTCCGGTGTGGCCTGCTTCAACAGACCCTGCACATGGCTTTTCACATCCTGATCAATTACCTGCCCATGATCATTTACCCAGTCCATCAGCCAGTCGACGCTGTGGCCCACCAGCGTCTCCAGATTGTTGTCCTTTGCCAGCTGCTGCTGAAGGTACGGCACGACGACGCCTGCCAGCTGCCCGGCCACATCACCGACTACCGGGTTTACCAATGACCGAACCCGCGGGCTCAGCAGGTTAACCAGTTGTTGACGGCGGGACTCCTGACCTTGTGGCGGGAAACCCTGTCCCTGAATCCAGTCGATTGCGCCCTGAACCAGTTGACGCTGGATGGCAACCACTTCCCCGGTCACGGTTTCCATCACCTTCGAAACCACGGACACCTCATCGTCACCCCCGTCAAATACCTCGCCAACCAGCCTGTCCAGCCAGACCGCGCCCTCCCGTGTACTGCACAGAATAAACTCACTGGTCAGCTTCTGCAGGCTGGCAAAGGGCAGTTCCCGGATCGCCGATTGCAACGGACCCGCAACCTGCTGCAAATCATCGGCCATCTCTGCACCCAGTGCCCGGTCGGCCACAATGCTAATCACCGATGGCTTGTGCTGCAGCGGGTCTGTTCCGTCTCCTGCTTCACTATCCGGCCCCAGAGCCTCAACGGCGAATTCCCGGACATCGTCGATGAACTCCGCTTTCCACGCCTCGGACATTAGCTTCCGGCTTAACAGTTCAACAACTGATGTCGTCAGCCACGGCTCCATCGCTGCCGTGAAGTCCGGAATCGTACCGGGTCGCTCCTGCTCACCATTGCGCTGAGCCATGAAGGCCGCGCCTTCGGTGACCGCCTCGGTCATCACCTCTTTGATGTGCGGCGTCATCACAGAGCGTACCATCTCCAGGTTATCCCGGAACTCACCGATGGCCAGCTCGACCATATCGCCCGCCAGTTGACTGCCTTCCCGGACCATCGCCTGTCGGGTACCTGTCCTGTGATCCGAATCCCGCTGACCTTCGCCATCCGTATCCAACTCGTTCAGGGAGTCGATGGCGGTCAGGCCAATGCTGTCATCATTGCCCGGGACCAGCTCTTTCGCCGTCCGCCGCAACGTGGTAACGACACCTTCTCCTGACTGCTGGCTTTTCCTGGCGGCCAAACGCAGGGTTGCCAGACGCTCATGGATGAGGTTTTTCAACTCCGGCGCGGCGGCCTGCATCATTGCCCGGACACGGGCTTCCACATCACCCGTAATTATCAGCCCATTGTCGTCTATCCACTGCGTCAGCCAGTCCACACTGTAACCCACCATGCTCGTCAGCGATTGCCCTTGGCTGAGCTGGCTCCGCAGGTACGGCATCACCCCGTCCTTCACCTGCTGCCGGTCCTGATCCATTTTCTCCGCCATCTGCCCGGCAGCATCACTCACCAACGGGTCCACCAGTGACTTGACTCTGGGTATCAGTACATCCAGCAGCTGTTGACGATGGGGCTTCTGCCCATCACCGTCCTGTTTTCGCACCCAGCCAATCACGTCCTGAACCAGCGACTGCTGAGCAGTGACCAGTTGCCCGGTTACCGCCTCGATCACCCGGGAGACCACCACCCCGTCATCCGCAAACAGGTCATTCACCAGCATATCCAGCCACCCGGCACCCGCCTGTGCACCTTGCAGGACGGCGTCGCTGGCCAGCTGTTTCAGACTGTCAAACGGCAGCTTTTCCATGGCCTGTTCCAGCTGGTCAACCCCCTGCCACAGCACTTCAGCGATCCCTTCGGTCAGCAACCGGTCAGCAACCGGAATCAGCACCGGAGGCTTGCCCTGCTGCGCCGGTGTACCTTCTTCTGTCTCATCACTCGGAGTCAGCGCCTGTTCAGCCTCCTGCTGAACATCGCTCACAATTTCTTGTTTCCACGCATCAGAAAGCAACTTCCGGTTTAGCTGCTCCACGACCGTTGTCGCCAACCAGGGGGGCACGGCACCGGTCAGGGCTGATATTCCCGGCGACGCAGCCTCATCACCATTACGCCGGGCACCGAAGGCTGCACCTTCGGTAACAATGACCTTCATGACTTCGCTGATATGGGGAGTAACGATTGACCGAACCGTGTCCAGTCTCTCTCTGATTTCATCAATTCCAAGCCCGGCAAATGCCCCGGCTGCCTGGCTACCTTCATGAATAACTGCCTGCCGGGTATCTGCCCACACATCCTGCCCGGGTCGCTCGTCATCCCCGCTATCCAAAGCCTCCCCGGGCAGGCAGGCCAGGCCGATCAACTCATCACCCCCGGAGTCCAGCGCATCCGCCATCCGGCGAACAGAGCGGGCAAGGGTCACCGCATTCCCACCCTTCTGCCCTGCCTCTGCCGCACCATCGCGCAGGGCTTTCAGCTGTTCGTGAATGGTAGACTCCAGCCCCCTGGCAATCTCGGCCACCAGCGATTTGGTCTGGGTTTCAATCTCCTGCGCAATTATCTGCCTCTGTTCGTCTTTATCTACCCAATCCGTCAGCCAGTCCACACCGTAACCCATCAGACTGTCCAGCTTATGATCTCTGTCAAACTGCTCCAGAAGGTACGGTAAAGCATCGTTGATCACCTTTTGTGGGGGCTGTCCGGTTTTTTCCACCACCCGGCTGGCAACATCATTCACCGCTGGGGCCACCAGTGACTGAACCCGCGAGGTCAACAGGTTGATCAGCTGTTGACGATGAGGTTCCTTACCCGGAACCTGGGGGCCCTGCTCCCGCACCCAGTTAATCACCCCCTGAACCAACTCACACTGAGCGGCAACGATCTCCCCGGTTACCTTGTCCTGCACTTTCGCAACGATGGTCTGGTCATTGGCACCGCTGGTGTAAAGCTCTTTCACGAGGGCTTCCAGCCAGTCAGCCCCTTTCTGGGTACTGTGCAGGATAAAGTCACTGGCCAACCGCTTCAGATTCGCATGGGGCAATTGACTCAGGCCCTTCTCCAGCTGGTTGGCACCCTCACGAAGTACTCCCGCGATCTCTTCTTTTACGACCCGTTCTGCAGCCTCTGCCGGCTTGTTCACTGGGTCTTTGTCTCTGGCCCTGTTCCCCCCCGGGGTTAACGCCGCGGCTGCCGCTTCTTCGACATCGGTCACGGTCTCCTCACACCACGGATCGGACTTCAGTCGTCGGCTTAACAGGTCAACGACCGATGTCGTCAGCCACGGCGTCATCGCTGTCGTGAAGCCCGGGATCGTACCCGGCCGCTCCTGCTCACCGTTGCACCGGGCCATGAAGGCCGCACCTTCGTTGACCGCCTCAGTCATCACCGCGTTGATATGTGGCGTCACCACGGCCCGCACCGTCTCCAGGTTGTCCCGGAGCTCACCGATGGCCAGGCCGGCCACATCGCCGGCCAGTTGACTGCCTTCCCGGGTCATCGCCTGCCGGGTGCCTGTCCACACATCCTGCCCGGATCGCTCGTCATCCCCGCTATCCGCAGGATCCCCAGGCAGGCCGGCCAGGCCGATCAACTCTTCATTCTCATCCCCAGATTCCAGCGCATCCGCCATCCGGCGAACCGAGCGGGCAAGGGTCACCGCACTCTCACCCTTCTTGCCAACCTCTGCCGCACCATCGCGCAGGGCTTTCAGTTGGCTGTAAATGGTGGACTCCAACCCCTTGAAAATCTCAGCTACCAATGATGCAGCCTGAGTTTCAACCTCCCGATCAATTAGTTGTCCATGCTCGCCTACCCAGACCGTCAGCCAGTCCACACCGTAGCCCATCAAGCTTTCCAGCCTATGATCTTTGTCTAGCTGCTCCAGAAGATACGGTAAGGCATCGTTGATCACCTGCTGATGGGCCTGTCCGGTTTTCTCCACCACCTGGCTGGCAACATCATTCACCGCCGGGATCGCCAGTGAACAGGCCCGCGAGGTCAACAGGTTGATCAGCTGCTGACGGTGGGGCTGCTGCCCCTGAGCCTGGGGGTCCTGCTCCCGCACCCAGTTAATCACCCCCTGAACCAGCTCACGCTGAGCGGCAACGATCTCCCGGGTCACACTGTCCATCACCCTGGTGACGACGGCCTGGTCACTGGCACCGCCGGTGTAAAGTTCTTGCACCAGGCCTTCCAGCCAGGCAGCACCATCCTGTGTGCTGTGCAGAATAAAATCACCGGCTAAACGCTTCAGGTTCCCATGGGGCAGTTGACTCAGACCTTGCTCCAGCTGGCTGGCACCCTGACGGAGTACTCCCGCCATCCCTTCTTTTATGACCCGTTCTGCAACCTGTACAGGCTTGCTCACTGAGTCTTTATCTTTGGCCCCGTTCCCGTCCGGGGTTAACGCCGCGGCTGCAGCTTCCCGGACATCGGTCACGGTCTGCCCGGACTTCAGTGGATGGCTTAACAACTCTACAACCGATGTCGTTAGCCACGGCGTCATGGCCGCCGTGAAGCCCGGGATCGTATCGGGTCGCTTCCGCTCACCGTTGCGCCGGGCCATAAAGGCTGCACCTTCGGTGACCGCCTCAGTCATTACCGCTTCTATATGCGGTGCCATCACAACCCGCACCGTTTCCAGATTGTCCCGGAACTCACCAATCGCAAGGGCGGCCACATCGCCTGCTGCCTTGCTGCCTTCCCGAATGACCGCCTGACGGGTTGCAGGCCATTTATCAATATGATGCTCATCTGCCCTTGAATCAGCAGAAAACGTAGCAGGAGAGTTTACCGGTTCATCGCCCGCTGCTGGCTGCCCTGCTGTACTTGTGCTTGCTGAAACAGAGGATATGGCGACAGGTTGATTACCAGAATCCTGAATAGCTGACGGTGGTCTATTACTTCTGTCTATGGCCTTATGAACCAGTGTTTTAAAACCAGTACCGTTTTCTTCACAGCTCTTTGCATCTCGTTTTAACGTTTCAAGATGAGCTTTAATTTTTGGAATAATAAATGGCTCAAAAGCTTCAACTGCTTTATTGAGTTTCTCTTCAAATTGTTTTGAATCGCGAAACAGGTTAACAAACTCATCCAGCAGCTCATTCAATGCACCGGTAATGCGCGTCTCAGTGCCAAAGAATGTGGCAATTGTTGAACCGTACTGTTGCAAGATTGAACTGCATACTTTCTCTACCTGCCCGATAAGCCGGTTTCGCTCTGACTTAATATCCTCTGGATCGCGCTCATTCCATTCACTGAATACCTGAACTGTATCAGCATGAATTTTTATCAGAGTACTAGTGATAATTTCCTTTACCCGGGCCAGAAGCTCATCAAAATTTCTTTCTGTCAGCTCTATCCCTTCAGCCATCATTCGGGCTAATGCTTGATCAACGATCTGCCTGATACATTGAGAATCAATTCCTGCCATTGTTTTATCAACAAAAGCACTGCCTGACTGCAATGCAGAAGCGATACCTTTATCCAACGTATTATCAACACAGTTACCTTCTGTATCAGCCTGTCCCGGGGAGGGTCTCGATAAATTCAGGACATGCGCTATCAAACTGACAAAAATGCTTTGGACACTTTTTTGCCCCTCGTCTGTATCAGCCCAACTTAATTTATCAAGGCAAACCTGGTGAATCAGATGAAACAGGATGGGAGAGACGGCTCGTGTGAAGCCATTAATCAGGGCATCTTCACCCTCGACCCTATCACTATATCCACCCCACATGTCTGCAGCATTTATTGTCAGCGAAGTGGCTTGCTTGAGTTCATTGATGAAAACCCGGGTTATTGCCTTGGCCAAAGCCTTCTGGGCAGGTATTTTTTGGAATATTTTTTTTACTTGCGATTCAGCGACAACAGTGACAATCCGATTCACTAACCACTTTGGGATTCCAATAGCCTTTTGCAGAGAACTGAACAAGGCACGAGGTGCAGCGAGAACCCTCCAACGGCTGCTTCCAGTGCCACCAGGCTCTTCAGCAGAACTATTCACCTCTTCTGGTTGCCCTGGGGAGCTGCCGATATTGATAGCGCCGGCCTGTTCAGTACTTTCCTGATGACTGATCCGCCTGACGCTGAAACCGGCGCCTTGATGAAAGGCCTCATGAACTCTTTTCAGGAACTTGAGGTATAGGTCATGGTAGACATGGATAACCCTGCGAGCCTCCTCATACTCATCACCCGAACTTTCTGAAGATTCAGCCCCCGCCAGATCAGCTCGAACCCTGTGAGCTGTAGCTGCCCGCCCTTGAGTGTCACCGCAATCAAAATACTCACAGCTTGATGTATTTGATGTATTTGATGTATTTGATGTATCAGAGAAGCATGGACTGGCAGCCCTGAATCGGAATGAATGATCAATAGCAGGCAAGGGTGAGTGAGTGGGTACGTTTCTCTCATGTGATGAGGTTGAAGCATCTGCTTGTTCACTTTCGGCTTGAGCCCCCGCTATTGATGGAGAATGCTGAGCAACTTCAGTTTGTGAACCACTATCCATGGCTGGATTAGTACTGTCTGCAAATAACCGATTTTGCCCCGGGACTATAACAATTCGCTGACGGTCTCTAAGCGAGGACTGGTTCTCAGGAGAGGGATTCAGCTGAGATTGAAGGGTATTTCTATTACCTTGATTTGCAGCACAATAATTAAGGCGAACGGGGCCACTACCCCTGCTCGGAGTGCTAGCAGAAGATCCATTAACACCGGTTATGACCTGATGAATAATACTCGGCCCCAACGTCATTCACTAAGACTCCATTCCACTGCCTGACACATTTTTATAATAAAATAGCTCTTATCATTCAGTAACAAACGGGTTAGAAAAACCCACCTGACTGACAGGTGCTTTATTATCTATTTGATTTCACAGGCTTTAAAACAAAAACCATTCTTAAAAATAAATGAAACGGCCGTCTTATTGGAATGAAAAAGAAAAGAAAAGTTCCCTGATTTTTGACCAGAAAGCCGAAAATCAGGGTAAGCAAAGAGAAAAGAAGTGTAAATCAGGCAGGAACGCGGCGAATTCTGGCGCCAAGTTGTTGGAGTTTTTCTTCGATACACTCGTAACCACGGTCAATGTGGTAGATACGCTCAATCACCGTTTCACCTTCTGCAACGAGGCCCGCGATGACCAGACTGGCAGAAGCTCTGAGGTCCGTCGCCATCACTGGAGCGGCCTTCAGTTGTTCAACACCTTTGATAATAACGGTATTGCCTTCAACATCAACATCTGCGCCCATGCGCGTCATTTCCTGAACATGCATGAAGCGGTTTTCAAACACGGTTTCAGTAATCCGGCCGGTACCTTCAGCAATAATATTGAGTGCCGTAAACTGAGCCTGAATATCCGTTGGCATCGCAGGATAAGGCGCCGTTGTCAGGTCAATGGCTTTAGGACGCCGGCCCTTCATATCCAGCTCAATCCAGTCATCACCCCACTCTACGGAGGCACCGGCTTCACGAAGTTTGATCAGAATGGCATCCAGAATATCAGGCTGTGTGTCCTTCAGACGAATCCGACCTCCGGTAGCCGCTGCGGCAATCAGGTAGGTTCCGGTTTCAATACGATCAGGCAGTACTGAATAAGTACAGCCATGGAGCCGCTCAACACCCTGAATACGGATCCTATCGGTACCGTGACCTTCAATTTTGGCGCCCATGGTAATAAGGCATTCTGCCAGATCAACCACTTCGGGTTCGCGGGCCGCATTCTCAATGATGGTTTCACCATCGGCCAGCGTAGCAGCCATCAAAATATTTTCCGTGCCGGTCACCGTCACGGTTTCCATCAGGATATGGGCACCTTTCAGACGACCTTTGACACTGGCTTTGATATAGCCGTCTTCAACAGCAATATCAGCACCCATGGCCTCCAGGCCTTTGATGTGCAAATCCACCGGACGACTGCCAATAGCACAGCCACCGGGCAGTGAAACTTCCGCCGCCTTGAATTTTGCCAGCAGCGGGCCCAGCACCAGAATGGAAGCACGCATGGTTTTAACCAGCTCGTAGGGCGCCTTGAGCTGTTTAATGGTGCTGGCATGAACCTCAACGTTCATCTTTTCATCCACCAGCAGCTCAACCCCCATGCAGCCAAACAGCTCACACATGGTGGTTATATCGTGCAGGTGGGGCAAGTTACACACAGTGACCGGAGAGTCAGCCATCAGAGTGGCCGCCAGGATGGGCAGGGCAGCGTTCTTGGCGCCAGAGATTCTGATCTCTCCATCAAGACGCACGCCACCGGTGATAATCAGTTTATCCATGGTTTCTCACTTAGTCCTGGTTATCCAGTTGTCTGGCCCGTTCGGCAGTGGTCAGAGCCACCATCGTCACTGCGTGAATGGCTCCGCTGGTGATAAACGGGTTCAGGTGGGCGTAGATCATCTGCTGCCGCTGGACGGGCCTCATGGCTTCAAACTGGTCGCTGATGATGGTCAGGCGAAAATCACAGCCTTCTCCTTCAACCATCACTTGCGAGTCTGCAATCGCTTTTTCCAGCAGCGCCTTGACCTCATCGGCTTGCATGATCCAACCTCTCTGGGAATAACATTCAGGAATTAAAGGGGGGGGGTAAAACGGCTAATAATATCCGAGAGCGGCTTGCATGAATAGCACCGGATGCCAGCTTATTTTACAGAATCATTTTTCATAAGCCTCCAGAAAATCGCCTGGAAAGCGTATTTACCAATTCAGGCGATATCAAATGTCGTCAGGCAAGTAGTACAAAAACCGACTAACCTCGCTAGGGCTTGTCCGGTGAATTTCACTCATTTTCCGGGTTCAACCCTAACCCTTTGGCCAGTTTTAAAGTGAGCCTGCAGGTTCAAGACTGACACCAATCAAGGTGAATAATAACTCCCACTTTGCATATAGTGAGTAGTAGTTTATGGATTCAGCCATAGGCGGTTCGTTGAGATGCGGCTATTCTGCCGGTGTTAACAAATCACAGACCAAAACATCGTTTGCCTCCAAAGGCCCGATGGCCCGCCACCACGGCAAGACTATTACCCTCCCCGGCACGCCGACCATAAAGATCGTAGCCAATCCCCATGTCAAGTCGAGTATTACTACCCTGCCTCTTTTATACCGCTCTGCCCGGTCTTTTATCATCAGGGGCTTGCAAACAGGCGGGGCACTGCTGGGCAAGGCGGCAGACCTTACCGTAGCCGCGGCCATGAGTTCAGTCCAACTGGCTGACAGGCTCCCAATCGGTAAGACAACGGTTATCATGCTGGGTACTTTATGGACTCAGTTACGGGTGGTACAGGCTCTTGATTGTGGACCTGACAGGCATGCATGCGACGGGACTTGCTTTAGTCTCTGGCATCGGTGTGATAGTTGGACCGTTTGCAGTGATGGTTCAGATGAGTGGAATTGCACTCAGGCTAAATGTAAAGAGTTAGGCCGATTTAGATGCGAAAACACAAAATGCATTTCACAAACCATGCAATGTGATGGCTATTATGATTGCGGTAATGGTTCAGATGAGCGTGACTGCCCTGTCTCTGTCAATAGCTTCACAGCTGGAACCAATAAAGATGAAGAATCGGCTATCTCTTCTGTCGCTCTGGCTGCCACAGTAATTGGAGCATTCGTCTTTGTAAGCTGCTGCTATATGGGGTATCGCCTGGTCAGAATACAGCGACAGGTAGCTGCTCGTTTATCAATGGGCCAGCTTGCCGCAGGAAGCTCGGAGAACATCCCGTTATATTCCAGATTGCAGACAGACCACCCCCCAACCTATGAGGAAGTTTTAGCACAGCTAACCGATGATGCTGAACCACCACCGCCAGCTTATGATCAAATTTTAGTACCGCCAACTGATGCTGCTGCTGAACCACCACCAACTTATGATGAAGTTGTACCACCACAACAGCCAGACGGTAATGATTTGGACTGGAGTGAAACGAGAGTTTAAGAACTGCTCAGGCTTACTAACAACTGATGAATACCGCAAACCTGGGCAAGGGCTTCCAGCTTATGGGGAATGTTGGTAAAAGCGATGGTTTTATCCTCTTCACGAGCCAACCGGATCCAGGAAAGACACACCGATAAAGCAGAGCTATCGGCCTGAGTAACCCCCTGCAGACTGATTTCCCAATGATCTGCAGCATGCGGCGCCTGTGATGGGCAAATGCTGGCTAACAGCAACTCACGCCCCTGTTTCTCTATGGCCGGGGCGGTATCGACGGTAATCGCACCACTGAGTTTAAGTCGCCCGTGAGCCAGCACATCCAGCGTCATAATTTTTTATCCGCCCTTTTTATCCGCCGCCGAAGCAACAGCATTACCCTTCATAATCTCTGGCCAGTAATCAACCACGTACTGAATATCCCGATGCTTACTCATGGCACCCGCAAACTGGTTCCGGAACTGGATTCCGATATTAATGCCATCAACAATAATATTTCTCAGTTTCCAGCGCCCATCCTGATGGACCATGGAATAAGAAATGGCAACAGTACCCGACGAGGTTCTTACCGTCATATCAACAGGAATCAGTCGCGCCTTACCGGCTTTATAATCATTCAGCACAGATTCAGGAACTGCATCGACTTTTTCGATAGTCAGCCGGGTGTCATCCAGCTTCAGCAAAGCCTTACCATAGAAGCTGATCAAACTGTCTTTAAAAACAGACGAGAACTGCTCAAGTTGCCCTGGCTTTGCACGACGGGAATATTTACCCATCACCCCCCGGGCAATAGAATCAAACGCGATCACCGGTGACAGCTGGCGATCTACCTCTACGATGAAAGCATCACTGTTCTTTTTGTAGCCATCTATATTTTTCTCTAATGTAGCCAGCAGTCCACGGGTAATCTTTTCCACATCCTGCTGTGGCGACTGAATGGCCTGCTCTGCTGAAAAAACAGCGGATGACCACTGCAAAAAAAGCATCGCCAGAACAGTCAGAAAGTTTTTATTGCGTTTCATTGTCCATTCCATCCACTAACCGGGGAGAAGCAGGCCTACTCACCTTTATTGACTGTACCCAAAAGAAACTTACCAATCAGCTCCTCGAGAATGAGCGCTGACTGAGTATCTTCAAAACGTTCACCATTGCGCAGATACTCCTCATCACCACCAATACTGATGCTGATGTACTGCTCACCCAGAAGACCCGCCGTTACAATCGCGGCAGTACTGTCGATGGGAATATTATCGATACGCTGATCAATATCCATCACCACTTTGGCCATATAGGTATTTTTATCCAGCGTCACTTTTTCAACCTTGCCAATGGTCACGCCCGCCATGGAAATTTTTGACCGGGATTTCAGGGATCCGGCGTTATCAAAATAAGCATGAAGCTCATAGGTTTCACCGCCGCTTTTCGGGGAAAGACCGCTGACCTTTATCGCCATAGCCACCAGTGCCAGCACTCCCGCCAGCATAAAGGCGCCTACACTGATTTCTAGCGTACGCATCCGCATCTTATAGTTCTCCAAACATGACGGCGGTCAAAATAAAATCCAGTCCAAGTACAGCAAGGGAGGAGTAAACCACAGTCCTTGTTGTTGCACGACCGATGCCTTCTGAAGTCGGGATTGCATCATATCCCTGGAAAACAGCAATCCAGGTCACCACAATACCAAAAACCAGGCTTTTCACCATGCCGTTGCCGACATCGTTGACAAAATCAACCGACTGCTGCATGCCAGTCCAGAATGACCCTTCATAAATACCCAGCCAGTCGACCCCGACCATAACACCACCAAGAATCCCCACCAGATTGAAGATGGCAGTCAGTAGCGGCAGTGAGATAACACCGGCCCAGAAACGGGGGGCGACAATCCTTTTCAAAGGATCGACACCAATCATTTCCATACTGGAAAGCTGCTCGGTCACTTTCATCAAACCAATCTCTGCAGTCAGTGCAGAGCCCGCCCGCCCGGCAAAAAGAAGCGCAGTGACCACTGGCCCCAGCTCCCGAACCAGGCTCAGGGCCACCAGCTGTCCAACCGCCCCTTCTGAGCCATAACGAATCAGGATACTGTAACCCTGCAACCCCAGGACCATACCGATAAAGAGGCCGGAAACGGTCACAATAATTAACGACAGTACTCCTACGTTATACAGTTGCTGAATGAGCAGTAAACCCCGGTTACTAAAACCGGCCCGGGAAAAAATCGCCAGAAACAGAAAAATACCGGATCGCCCCAGGGACTGAAGATACCCAAGACCAATCTGACCGAGCTGTGCCAGCCGATCCAGTACGTCAAGCTTCATTGAATACCCCCCGGATCCAGTAAATCGTCATGATAATCGTCAGCCGGATAATGAAAAGGGACCGGCCCATCCGGAATCCCCTGCATAAACTGCCGCACTCTGGCATCGTTTGAGTTCAGCATTTCCTCAGGCGTTCCATAACCAATCACGTCACCATCGGCAATCAGATAAAGTAAATCAGCAACACTGGCGGTCTCATGGAGATCATGGGAAACAATGATACTGGTTATCCCAAGGGCCTGATTCAACTTGCGAATCAACTCCACCAGAACGCCCATGGCGATGGGATCCTGGCCAACAAATGGCTCATCATACATCACCATTTCCGGGTCAAGAGCGATAGCCCTTGCCAGTGCTACACGACGATTCATCCCTCCGGATAACTCACTGGGCATCAACGACGATGCACCACGTAAACCCACGGCATGAAGTTTCATTAATACAATGTCGTTTATCATTAATTCTGATAACTGTGTGTGGATACGCAGGGGAAAGGCCACGTTTTCGAAGACAGTAAGGTCAGTGAACAGGGCACCGCTTTGAAACAGCATGCCCATTTTACGACGCAGTACGAATAACTGGTCTCTCGACAGACCGGCAAGATCCTGACCGTCAACCACAATAGAACCCTGGTCGGGTCGAAGCTGTCGGCCAATCAGGCGAAGCAACGTGGTTTTACCGGTACCCGACGGTCCCATGATGCCCACGACCTTGCCACGGGGGATATCCATATCGATATTATTAAAGATAACCCGGGCACCGCGGTAATAGGTCAGACCACGGATTTCGATAAAATTATCTATGCGGTTTTCTTCACAAGAAGAGACAGAATTAATCATGGAGCAAGCAGATCCCTGCGACAAACCAGAAGTAAAAAGTCATCCAGACAGAATATTATGACCTGTTTTACTGCGTTATTGCACCTTCTTGAATAATATCTGGACGGCAAGGCTTAAATTCTATCGGATAGTTCTTACCCATATATGGTCAATTCAGACTGGAAGGCGGTTGCATTGCCCACCTGATTTTCAATAAAATCCCTCTTTATACAGAATCTTGAGAAACCATCCGGAATGAGTCCTGCCATCTATGCCATCGTCGCCATTATTATTGGCTTCATACTCCTAACCTGGAGTGCTGATCGTTTTGTTGGCGGCGCTGCCGCCACTGCCAGAAACTGGGGTATCTCCCCAATGCTTATTGGTTTGACCGTCGTATCTATTGGTACGTCTGCACCTGAAATACTGGTATCACTCATGTCCGCCCTTCAAGGGCATACCGATATCGCCGTGGGTAATGCCATTGGCTCCAATATCGCTAATATGGGACTGGTACTGGGTATAACGGCTCTGATTGCGCCATTGTCAGTAAAGCCGGCACTGGCTAAACGTGAAATCCCCTTGCTACTGGTAGTGACGCTCATTGCTGGCGCCTGCCTGATCAATAGTTACCTGGGCGTTATCGAAAGTCTGGTGCTGCTATCTGGCCTGTTCGTCACACTCTACCTGATGATCTACTGGCAAAAAGCCCACCCGGAAGAGCCTTTGGTTGATAGTGAAGAAATCGAGAAGCTGCCTTCAGGCAAGGCCTACCTGGAACTTATCGGTGGCCTTGTACTGCTGCTGGTCAGTGCCCAGATTCTGGTCTGGGGAGCCACGCAGATCGCTACTCTGCTGGGCGTAAGCGAGCTGGTTGTGGGATTGACCGTTGTCGCTATTGGAACAAGCCTTCCGGAACTGGCTGCATCCGTTGCCAGCGTCCTCAGAGGACACCACGACATCGCCCTTGGCAATGTCATTGGTTCCAATATTTTTAACCTGCTGGCGGTGCTTTCCATGCCAGGACTGGTGGCCCCGGGACCACTTAACGAGTCCGTAATATCCAGGGATTATCCGGTGATGCTGGCGTTTACCGTTCTGGTTGCAGCCATGACCATGTTTGGCAAAAAACCCAAAACACTGGGACGTTATACGGGCATCATCCTTCTGGTTGGCTACGGTTGCTATGGTGCCATGCTCTATATGCAGCACGGTTAATGGCCGTTGTCCGTAGTCCGTAGTCCGAAAAAGATAAGACTGGCTTTTACGGACAGCGGACTACGGACAGCGGACTACGTAAAAAGATGGCTGGTTTTCAAACCACCAACCCATTAAGCTGAGACGCATTTAATTACCGGGCTAAAAGGCTTTAAAGAAATGACCTCTGACCAGAGTTTTATTGAAATTGGTCGTCGCACCATTCAGATAGAAAAAGATGCCATTGAAGCCATGCTGCCACGCATTGGCGAAGACTTCAGCAAAGCCTGCCGGTTAATGCTGGAGTGCCGGGGCAGAGTTGTTGTGGTAGGTATGGGCAAGTCCGGACATATCGCTCGTAAAATCAGTGCAACCCTTGCCAGCACAGGCACACCGGCTTTTTACGTCCATCCCGGTGAAGCCAGCCATGGCGATATGGGCATGATTACCGCCAATGATGTAGTACTCGCTATTTCAAACTCTGGCGAGACCGCTGAAGTGGTAACGCTACTGCCCCTGTTCAAACGCATGGGCGCCCCGGTTATCAGCATGACTGGAAAGTCAGCCTCAACACTGGCTCAAGCCGCTGAAGTCAATCTGAATACCGGTGTTGATAAAGAAGCCTGCCCTCTTGACCTTGCTCCCACATCCAGTACCACAACTCAACTGGTCATGGGTGATGCGCTGTCCATTGCCTTGCTGGAGGCCAGAGGCTTTACGGCCGAAGACTTTGCTTTCTCACACCCGGGCGGTGCCCTTGGACGCAGACTCCTGCTGAAAGTACAGGATATCATGCATGAAGGTAACCGCATCCCCAGGGTCAAACAAGGGACACATCTGGGCGGGGCTTTACTGGAAATGACCCAAAAAGGGCTGGGCATGACCACCATTACTGATGACAACAATGTGGTGATTGGCATTTTCACGGACGGTGATCTTCGTCGCGCTCTTGACCAGGGTGCTGACCCCCGTAACACCACCATTGATGATGTCATGAGCATTAAGTGCACGACAATTTCACCGGATATTCTTGCCGCTGAAGCACTGAAAATTATGGATGACCGGAAAATCAATGCATTAATCTGTGTTGATGAAGACCGGCACGCTGTTGGTGCAATTAATATGCATGACCTACTGAAAGCAGGTGTGGTTTAAGGGAAGCTGCCATCAAGAATATACCGTCGTCATCCCCGCGAAAGAGGTTGTCACAAAAGGTCTTAAATGCAGATTTATACCACTGCCGTCTTTCCCGCGAAGGAGGGTGTCGCAAAAGGGCAAAACACCCCCCGACCGTCATCGTCGCGAAGGCGGTTGTCGCAAAACCCTCCTCGCTCCCACGCTTTTAGGCTCTGTGGGTCCTGCGTGGTAGCGCCAGGACCCAACCACAGACACGATTCCTGTGGTTGGCTATGCATTCCCACGCAGAGCGTGGGAACGAGGTTCCTGGTGGGTTTTGCGACAGCCTCGAAGGCGGGAATCTATCTCGAGAGTGGGAGTCTGTCTCGAGCAGTGGATCCCCGCCTGCGCGGGGATGACGGTTGGGAGTTAATCCTCCCTTTCTCTGGTTCTGGACGCTTCCTGCGTTCATCGTATAACCATCCAATAAAGAGTTGAACATGATCTATCTTGCCTCCCAGTCCCCACGGCGAGCCGAGCTGCTGCAACAGATCGGCGTACCCTTTCAAAAGCTGATTTGTGATATTGATGAAACACCGTTCCAGCAGGAAGTTCCCTCTGACTATGTACTGAGAATGGCTCAGGAAAAAGCCGGGGCTGGCTGGCAGAAAGTCCTGACGTCAGGCTCGGGGAAAATGCCTTTGCTGGCAGCGGATACAACGGTTGTCTGTAATGACCAGATTCTTGGTAAACCTCAGGATTCAGAAGATGCTCATCGCATATTGGCGATGCTTTCCGGTAATACCCATCAGGTGATGACTGCTGTTGCCTTGACGGATGGTGATCAGCTCTATTCAGAACTTTCTGTAACGGATGTTGTTTTCAATAAGCTGACTGATCAGTTAATTGAAAGCTATATTGTCACCGGTGAACCCATGGATAAAGCGGGGGCATATGGTATTCAGGGTTATGGCTCAGTTCTGGTTGCCAGTATCTCTGGTAGTTATTCGGCGGTGGTTGGGCTGCCGCTAATGGAAACGTCCCGTCTGCTTGCCCGTTTTAATATTCCGATTTGGGAAGCTTGACAGGGATAAGCTTTTATTCTGGATTTTAATGCCCGGATAAGGATTTCACAGGTCAAAAACAGTACGTTCAGTAAGGATGCTAAAGGCATATTTCGCTGGTAAAGTCTGTTGGAATACTTTTTGGTATAAAGTTTGTCAGGAAGCAAAAATCGGACGCCAATTGCTGGTATGATCGAACAATCGGTTTTTATTTCTACTAATACATAAGCTCGACTAAAGGATTAGTGAAAGTGTATTGACCTGTAGCGCCTCAATTTTTGAACAATCAGTCAGGCATTACAGGTCAATGCATTAAGGAATTGAGGGACGAGGATGAGCGAAGAAATTCTCATGAATATCACGCCCATGGAATCACGGGTGGCTCTGGTTGAAAATGGGGTGTTGCAGGAGATCTATGTCGAGCGGGCCCGAAGCCGCGGGATTGTTGGCAATATTTATAAAGGTAAGATAGTCCGGGTGCTACCGGGAATGCAGGCTGCTTTTGTCGATATAGGTCTTGAGCGGGCGGCGTTTATCCATGCCAGTGAAATTACCCCCAGGTCGGAAAACCGGCATGAAAAAAACAGTGTAGATAGTCAGGAACGCCCTATTTATGAGCTGGTACACGAAGGCCAGTCTCTGGTGGTTCAGGTAACCAAAGACCCCCTGGGTACCAAAGGTGCTCGTTTAACAACGCATATCTCAATCCCTGCCCGTTACCTGGTGCATATGCCCAAAAACAATCATGTGGGCATTTCCCTTCGTATAGATGATGTTGAGGAGCGTGATCGCCTGCGGCAGCTGGTGGAGTCCTGTCTTGGCAGTCAAAATGAAAGTCCTTCTGAATGTTCTGCAAACCCCGGCGGCTTTATTTTAAGAACGGCGGCGGAAGGTATTGGTGAAGCTGAGGTTCGGGCGGATATTCTTTTCCTGCGCAGACTGTGGGAAACCATTGAAGAAAATATCAAGAATAGCACGGCGCCAGCTAATGTTTATGAAGACCTGCCTCTTCACCTGAGAACCATGCGTGACCTGGTAAATCCCAATATTGAGAGGATTCGCGTTGACTCAAGGGAAACCTTTGAGAAAGTCTCAAAGTTTGTGAAAAAGCTGGTGCCAGAGATCGATGGTCGGGTGGAATACTATCCCGGTGAACGCCCAATCTTTGATTTATTCAGTGTTGAAGATGAAATTAATAAGGGGTTAAGTCGCAAGGTTCAGTTGAAGTCAGGGGGTTACCTGATACTTGATCAAACTGAGGCAATGTCCACCATTGACGTAAATACCGGCGCATTTGTTGGTCACCGTAACCTGGAAGAGACGATCTTCAAAACCAATCTGGAGGCCGCAGTGTGCATCGCCCGTCAGCTCCGCCTGCGGAATCTGGGTGGTATCATTATTATCGACTTTATTGACATGGAAGATTCGGAGCATCAGCGACAGGTTCAGCGAACGTTTGAAAAAGCGATGGAACATGATCACGCCAAGACTAATTTCACCGGAGTCAGTGAACTTGGTCTGGTGGAGATGACCCGCAAGCGAACCCGTGAGTCCCTGGAAAATGTATTGTGTGAAGCCTGTCCAACCTGTGCAGGCCGAAGCACACTGAAAACGCCAGAAACGGTATGTTATGAGATCTTCCGGGAGATTCTCCGGGCTGTCAGGGCTTATGATGGAGACGGTTATATGGTGCTGGCATCTGAAGCGGTGATTGACCGTTTACTGGATGAAGAGTCCAGTAATGTGGCTGACCTTGAAGCGTTTATTCAGAAGCCGATTCGTTTTCAGGTAGAGCCTATTTATACTCAGGAGCAGTTTGATGTAGTTCTGGTATAACGAACGCCGCCCGCTTCCCGCTTCCCGCTACCCGAAAAAGCCCGAGCCGCTTTTGCGGGCAGCGGCCTTTAAACCTCGTTCCCATGTCGAGCGAGGCTGTCGCGAAACTCCAATCAGACTCGTTCCCACGCAGAGCATGGGAACGAGGTTGTCGTAAGTTAGACCGTGAACTAGATGGCAAAAATCCTGGGTCGCTTTTACGGGCGGCGGGCAGCGGAAAGCGGGTAGCGGTCTTTTTGAATTGCCGCAATGTGCTGGAATGAGACTTAGCCTGACTATGTACTGGTGTGCATGAGTGTTATTCCGGTTGTTTCGCGTGTGGTGGGTGCGGTATGCATTCCCACGCAGAGCATGGGAACGAGGTTGTCGTAAGTTAGACCGTGAACTAGATGGCAAAAATCCTGGGTCGCTTTTACGGGCGGCGGGCAGCGGAAAGCGGGTAGCGGTCTTTTAGCATTTTGTAATGATCATTATTGAGTTGGGATTGAGATTTTATTGATGGTCACTTCTGTTATGCATTTGTTTGATGTTGGACAGGCTAATAGTTTGTCAGGGCAGGGCTACGGTTGTTGAAGCGAATTTTAAACAGCCTTAAGCGGAATATTCCGCACCGTCAGAATCCAGAGAGTGTAAAGACACCCTCTGGCGGTATGTGTCTGGTCAATAGTCTGATGAGGTGGAGCTGGAGGCTTCTGATTACAGGGTTGACCATTCTGGTGGTGATAGTTGCCTCTGGTCGCTTGATGTTCAGTTCATTGCCTGTCCTGCTACCTGAGCTCTCCCGTTTTCTCAGTGATCGTTTAAATGCTGACTTTCAGATTGAG
>NZ_JAVRMB020000333.1:0-4729 GCF_031844845.1 Endozoicomonas sp. | reverse complement strand
TGCCCTGTGTGCGCTGCCGTAGTTCAGGAGAGGCGTAGGGCAGAGATTGCCCAAGGAATCGACTGGGCATATGGGAATGATAAAAAGGTCGTTATGGTGACGATCACTTTTTCTCACACTCGATTCCAGTCGTTAGCTGACCTTCTCTCCAAGCAATCTAGGGCATTGCGCAAGCTGCGGGGTGGTCGGGAATGGACTGATTTCAAGGACTCCGTAGGGTTTGGCGGTCTGATCCGAACGTTGGAGTTGACCTACGGTAAATCAGGCTGGCATCCACACACCCATGAGCTTTGGATCGTTGATAAGGATGTTGATCCTGAGTATATACGTCATACCGTGACGGAAAGATGGTTGAAAATTTGCCGTAAGGAGGGTTTGGTTACTAGAGGGAAAACCGAGGCTTTCAGGAAGCACTCCATAGATGTAAAAGACAATTGTTCGACAAGCGATTATATGGCAAAGCAGGACGATAGCTCACATTGGGGAGCCGACAGGGAGATTGCTAACGGCTCGGTAAAAGGGGCATATGGCAAAGGGAAACACCCCTTCCAGCTTTTAGATGAATACAGTCTAGGAAATGAGTATTCAGGAAAACTTTTTTTAGATTATTTAGAAGCCATGAGGGGCAAGGCTCAGATTTTTTGGTCACATGGGCTTAAAGATCGGGTTGGGCTGGATGAAAAGACCGATGTGGAGCTGGCTGAAGAAAAGCAGGACGCGGCTGATTTATTGACCAGCATTAAGAGAAATGAATGGAAACTGGTGCTGAAATATAACGCTAGAACTCTGGTTTTAGACGCAGCGGAACTTTATGGCTTACCGGGTATCCATATTCTATTGAATGACCTGTATTGCAAAGAAATTGATGTACAGGACTCAAGTTGATAGTCCTGCCGTGGGGCTTCCCTATGTTTGAGCTTCAGGACTCCAGCCAGCTAGGAGTCCTAGGTTCGTTCGTCTTTTCCACTCATATCATTGACACTGCCATATCATAATAGGTAGAGGTATGTATGTTCTGTTATAAATAACTTATTTTTTAGTTAGTGCAGACATATATTTTTTTGAAATTTCCTCACAAATAGGTTGAATTGGCCTTTCTAAGTAAGTTCCTCCGAAACCATCGAGACATCCTGTTGTATGAGTATATATATCACGGCAAAAACCATATGCTACTTGTAATGGCATATCCATGGCTATCCTTTTGCCACCTATTCTTAGCCCAGAAGTAAAATTTTCTAATTCCATAGACCAGTCTGACACTTTCCTACCGTTTTTTGTTCTACATGTAATAGTTACACCTTTTGTGGGATCTTGGTGATCAATTGGTTTGTAGCTAAACTCAAACTCTCTATGATCGTAATGTACCGTAGTAGGAATTATCCCTTCTAATCCAGTCATATCAAAACCTTATTGTTTGTTCTTACAGTAGTTAAACGTTTGCTTTCGCATACACAACTAAGTAGGCGATACTTTGTTTAAGATACTTTGACCATATAATTAACAGATAATTCAATTCTTTTAGTCGCGGGATTTAAAGGTCAAACAAGACCTCTTAAAAAAGATCTTTGAGCTTTTCCCAAAAACTACGGTTATTCAATCTGTTAATGTCAGATTGCAAACTGCTGATTTTATTTTCCATTTCAGCGTTTTTTGTAGTTAGGGATTCGATTTTTTTATCAAGCTCGTTGATACGATTCTGCTTTTCGTCAACGGTTGATTCGAGTTTGATATTGCGATCATGTTTACCCTTTAATTGCTCATTCAGGGCTAAAACCTGCTCTTGTAATGTTTGGATTTGCTCGTTAAGGGCAGTAACACTGTTGGTTCGCTTTTCCTCAGCCTTCTTCTTGTTTTCAGCCTTTTGGTTGTTCAGCTTTTGATTGAACTGATCTGCTGATTCTGGAAATTCATCACGCCATTCATGAGCATATTTATTGATATAACCGGCAGAGAAACTCATGGATTTCAGGTATGGGTATTTGGAAACTGTGTTCCACGCTCTTTTGAATGAATCCCATCCTGCTTTTGTCCATCCTAAGCCATATTCCTCTTTGGGTGCTTCCAGCATGGCTCTCCATGATGGGAAACCCAGTCTACCTACCAGACTCTTCTCAATGGTGTTCTTTGATGGTTTACCTACCGTCAGAATCTCAGGCAGCAACTCATGCATTGCGGCCATAAACTCAAGCCACTGGCTTGGATTGTTCTCTGATCCGAGTGCAGTAATTAGCCTCTGGTAGTCTCTTTGATCTTGATTGCTGACCAGCTTTGCGATGCTCATATTTTTGTTCTCCAGTAATATGTCTATCAACATATCATAAACATCAAATCAAAAGCAATAAAATATGTTTAAAACTGTTTATTAAACTGTTTTAAACATCTTTTACCTTCTTCGGTTTTTTGTCCGAAGAAGGGAGGTTGTGCCTGATAAGGCCGGAGACCCGAACAAGTCACGAATGTGACGAGAGAGTGGTCGGAGAAACCTCCCTTCGATGCCGATGGGTATTGAATGGCTGTGTTTTGGGCTTTGGGTGCAGGGAGTTATATAAGGGTGAATTTACCCTGATATGGCTAACTGGGAGGATGGCATTTTATATCAGGATGATATGAAATTGGCATTCGAAACCCAATACCAAGACACAGCCATTCAATGTCCATGAGGTATTGAATGCTTGGTATGAACCTACCCCTTGCAATGGGCTAGAAAACCTAAAAACCATCAGCAGGTAAATTGTCCGAAAGTAAGCAAGATTTATGGAAAGTGGGCTTTTATGGCATAATAAATATAGAAATTGAAAACAATGAAATGGAATCTAAAACCAAAGAAGAATATATCCGTCAGGCGAATGCCTACCTGAAAACCGTTGAAAAAAGAAAAGGCAAAATCACCCGGCTCGCTATTCAGCAATGCTTGCTGGCAGACGCTCCAAATTGGAGACCTTCATATTTTACAAAAATGAGAAGGGCAATTGTTGTCCAGCAGACTGCCGCTGGCTATAAGAAATATGCCAAAGAAATTGAGAAAATTAAAAACCCCTGCACGAACGAATTGCTTCCTGATTTTGAAAAGCTCCCAATTAAAAAGAAAAAACCAAAGATGAAGCATGTTCGGGAGGCTGACGAGAAGGCTTTAATTGATTATTTCAAAAAAACTGAGAACATCGAATGCAGAGCAGCCATGTATATTGTAAAGAATTTAGGGGTAAGACCAGAGGAACTAAAAGGTCTTGTCGTTACTGGTAACACAGTAAATGTTATCGGAGCCAAGAAAAACGATAACAGAGGATTGGATCGTAAAATTCAGGTAAATGACCCTAATACCTTGAAGCACCTCGCTACCTGCATTGATGTTTTGAAAAAAACCAAGAAAACCACTAGGAATATTCAGGATAACGTCAGTAAGGCCAGCCGCAGGGTGTTTAAGGGCCGGGATCGACATTACTCATTGTACACATGGCGACACCAGATGGGCGGGGAGCTGAAGGCTTCCAGTATGCCAGATCACGTCATCGCCTATCTGATGGGACACCAGTCAACTCGATCAATAGAAGCTTATGGTTTTAAAAACCGGGCTCGTGGTGGGCTAAAAATTCAGGCTGGAGGATATGATAAAAGGATCAGATACGGGGCTAAGAGCCAGTACCTTCGAAGAATAACGACATATAAATCCCAAAATGTCAATAATGACAAGGGCTTAGAAAGGTAGGGGATTTGTACTATTCGGTTAAATAGGGTTATTATTGTTCTTATTGATCGGCGATTTTGCCGGTTGTGCCTGCATAAACAACAGGCACAAAAAAACCAGAGATCATAGGTGCTTCAACACCTCCTTCCGGTTTTTTCATGTAATTACGTTACAGGGTCAGTATGACAAATATTTGCGATTTTTTCAAATTTGTCGCTAGACACCTGCCAAACAAGGCAGGGGAAAGTGATATCAAATAATTCGAAGAGTTCCCACCAGATAGAGCTTCTGGCTTCCTTATATGCAGGAAGTGAGAGGGTTATCAATTTAACGCCAGAAACCCACAAAGGCGGCGGTTGCATTGCAACGGGCAGGCCGGTTGCTCCTCAGCAGAGCCAGCCCACATCCAGTTTATCATCAAACGCTTTATTGGAACCAATAAAACCAATCTCAGGGTCGGGATCAAGACCCGACTATGCCGCTGGGCGGGAGCGCAGCGACCAGCCCCTTGGGATACACGCTGAATCTGTTTCCACTTTTGGGGGTGATTGTTGCTCAGAGCCCTTGCAGCACAAGACCTGTAGCCACTCAAAAACCGAGAAAATAACTACCAAAAAGACACCGATTGCTGATGCCTTGGATTCTGACTCCCATAGGAAGATTCGGGAGATAAGAGCTGATCGATATCGCCTGTTATCGGCGGCTGCCGAGATTGCCACCAGAGAGGGCGAAAAGCACAAATCTGGGCTGAGAAATGAATGCGCTCTGAATTATCACCGTGTCTGCAAATGTCGCCGTACACCTCATACGGCTGGGGACGATGGTGATGTGAAGGTTTATAAATCAAAAGAGCATGGCAAGGCTTTTTACGGTGGGCTGGTCATGTGCGGTAACGTCTGGGTTTGCCCTGTGTGCGCTGCCGTAGTTCAGGAGAGGCGTAGGGCAGAGATTGCCCAAGGAATCGACTGGGCATATGGGAATGATAAAAAGGTCGTTATGGTGACGATCACTTTTTCTCACACTCGATTCCAGTCGTTAGCTGAC
>NZ_JAVRMB020000332.1:0-2871 GCF_031844845.1 Endozoicomonas sp. | reverse complement strand
GCCGTTAGTTTTGTACTCAAAAGTCCGATCTTCCGAAAATATTATTCTTATATCCCTTCCTGCTTGAGTTCCGAAATAATTAATACTGATCAATTTGTCAGTTTTTATATTGAACCACTATTTTATTCAGTCTGTAATTTTGGGGTGTCCTATTTCTTTACATAGCTGCGTCCAAGGCACTGCCCGTCAGCCTTTTTGGCCTGCTCAGTTATCTGGAACCCGCGATTCAGCCCGAATTATCCGTAATAAACCGGTATTGTCTGAGGCAGCCCTGAATGGCTCAAGTCAAGGATGACTGGTGGATTTTCTTGTAACAATTTGATGATACCTGCTTCCCCGGAAGCTTCTGCCAGTTTCACACAAAATTCCCGATCATCTGCGTCAATGAAGACATCAAAACCGCTATCTAACAGTATTTTCACTATCTCTGGAGATTTATTCTCAATAGCCCGACGGAGTGCTGTTTGTCCTGTATCACAATTATTAAATTCCGGTTTGTGCCCCTCGATTTGTATTCCAAGAACCTCTTTAAGGATTTCGGCATTATCCATTATAACGGCATGATGTACAGCCGACAGGCGTTGTTCATCCAGCAAGTCTGGGGGTTCTGTAATTTTCTCGGTGATTAACATCCTGACGCACTGAACATTGCCAGATTGGACAGCCTGATGTAGTGCTTTCGGCTTTCCATAAAGCCAAGAGAAACTTTTATCAGTATATCCTGATCCAATCATGAGCTGCAGCATACCTAAATGCCCACTGCGTGCAATTTTTTGTAACGGTGTGAAACCATCATCGTCTGGTAGATTCCTGCCGCCGTTTTCCAGTAACAAGCCGATTAATGCTTCATCTGTTTTTTTTGCCTCTGCTGCCAAATGCAGTGGCGTCCGACCTTTGTCATCAAGTACATTCGGATTCATTTGGCAACTCAGTAATCTGCTGAGTTCATCCTTATCACCGTTTTCACAGGCCTTATGCAAAGGCGTAGCACTGTCAGCACGAACATCGGCATGCAGCCATTCATCATCAACCCCTCTGATTGTCACGCCCTGCTTCTCAAGCTCACTCCTCAAAACCTCGTTGCCTTTCATACAGGCTGCTGCATATAGCACCACTTTGCCTGAGTTCTCTGAAACCCCAACACGTTGCTGTGCTTGATATTCTTCAAACAACTTGTCGAGATCACACATACCCAGCACAAACGGTATTGAGCTGAAATCCCCATCGCCAAATAGTTGTTCCAGGCAGGCCAGCCGATCAGCTTCCTTAAGCTTGCCATAACAACCACCCCTGCTACGCAGAAGCCTGTAACCACAAGGGTTTAGCGCTTTAAAAGCCTTGTCCAATGGCGTTTCTCCATCATTGTCACACTTATTCACATCAACACTATTTTGTTGCAATACCACTTCCACCATTTCTCTATTATGAACCTCATTCCACTGAGTACGATAACCCTGAGTTACAATACAATGAAGCAGTGTTTGACCATTGTTGTATAGCGCGTTGATATCTTTAATACGGTGGATCACATCCCTCAACAAATACGTATAATTACCGGTGATTATCTTGTGTATTACTGTTATACCGTCTTTATTCTGAGTATCTATGGCTGTTTCCTTGCCTGGGGGCTGGGGACATAAAAGCATGTCCGCAACCTTGACATGATCAAATCCGGTGTAATCGCCGAGGTTAGGGCAAAGCTTTTGCCAGGTCAGTAGCTTCATATGTGGAGTTTCACCTCCCTTAGCCTCCAAGTCTCGATCCCCTCCAAGTTTGACCAGATCCTTGTACATCTCCATATACCCTCCAGCTGCCAGCAGGTGCAGGAGGGAACAACCTTCTTTATTTTGTCGATTGATAAGCTTGATCGTATTTGCAGGTATGCTGTTGCAGTCCACCCCTTTACCGGGCAAGCCACATTCTTTACTCTGCATGGATGGAGTTCTTGACAATCTGTCTGCAATATTGCCGAAGCTCTGTTGATATAACCGGGTTAGCTCCTCACTTGCCGGGCCATACGCATCAAATGATTTCGCCGTCTCCTTGATAATGGCAGCCATTAATGGTGAATTACCATCTTCATCCACTCGATCTGATCTGACTTCTACCGCTATCTCTTTTACCTTGGACGCTTGTGTTTCTTTATCGACTTTTTTCACATCATCGACTTTTTTCACATCCACCAATCCATAATCGGCAGCAATACATTTTCGCGTTACCATTGAGGACTGCATGTCGTCACCAAATCTTGTTGTTTTAAACGACAGCCAGCGAGGCCGGTTCTTCCATGACAAACTTATTTTTTGTAACCATCCCTTTGAGTTACGTCTGCGACCTTCTTCGAGTAATGGTGTTTTCGAATTACAATCTTGTGATATCGCCCACGGTGATGTTGACGGAGTTATCTGACTCGACACGGGAAACCTCGCTGGTTATAATAAGCAGGTGATAGTTTGCTATCAAATGCTTTGACCACTAGCTAATGAATAAGTTCCAACCTTTTTATAATCAAAGCATCAGCAGCCGATGATATTCACGAATTATCTGGTGGTAAATATTGAAATGTAAACAACTACCCACTTTTTAAAAAGTAGCGATCATGCCTCTATGCCTTGGTATCAATGGTGATGATCGGTTTATCAAATAAAATTAACTATACGTACAGTCAATTTACCGAAAGCAAACTTCTACCTACTTAGACATTAATTTGAGCTGCCAGTTAGAAAAAACCGAAAACCGGGGTCAGGTCTTTCATTGTGCATATCCATTGCCGTTTAATAAAATTGAAATAAAAACCAGTTCGTAAGTATTCGAAATAAAAGGCCCACCATCACTATTTACAATGAGTTAATGTGCAGAATATGTTACGCA
>NZ_JAVRMB020000331.1:0-15316 GCF_031844845.1 Endozoicomonas sp. | reverse complement strand
TGGTTGGGTCCTGGCGCTACCACGCAGAGCGTGGGAGCGAGGAGGGTTTTGCGACAACCGCCTTCGCGAGGATGACGGTCGGGGGGGGGTTGCCCTTTTGCGACACCCTCGAAGGCGGGAATCCATCTCAAGAGAGGGAGTCTATCTCGAGCAGTGGATCCCCGCCTTCGCAGGGATGACGGTTGGGTGTTAATTCTCCCTTTAGCGACAACCTCCTTCGCGGAGATGACGATGGTATATTCTTAATGACAGCCTCCCTTAGCTCTATTTTTTATGCTGAAATCGCAGCGCTGAAGATTTTCAATAAGACTGGGTGAAGCGAGAGACTTGAGGAAGGGGGTAAGAATTTGTCCCAGAATAACTTGCCTTTTTACCACAGAGTCACAGAGAACACAGAGTGATAAAAAAAGGTGTTTATTTGTGGTGAACAAAGCAGAGGGATTACTAAGCGATTTTTTTGGCTGAAGAAGAGAAATTTTGGTCGGAGCGAGAGGAATTGAACCTCCGACCCCCACAACCCCATTGTGGTGCGCTACCAGGCTGCGCTACGCTCCGACATGCCAGAAAAGCAAATAACTTTTGTCTCTTCAGGCGAGCCGTATACTACCTTAACGGACTCTATTTGCAAGCCCTGACACATATCTTTTCCCTGATTTTTGAGCGCAAATCTATAAAATCGTGAATAAGCTTTTTTTCTTGCTTCAGAGCATTTACTGTCCGGTCGGTTATATAGCATAAAGTCACTTTATTTTTTATTGTCTGGAGAGAACAATGCGTGGATTCCACACATGGTTATTGGGAAGTCTTGTGCTGCTGGCCAGTTGGGCAAATGCGGCAACAATGGCTGATTCTGCTGAAATTACCAGAGTGGCTCTGGAGACTAATAAAGGACAAATAGTTCTTGAACTGGCAACGGAAAAGGCGCCGGTTACCGTAAAAAACTTTCTCGAGTATGTTGAAAGCGGATTTTATACCGGTCTGGTATTTCATCGGGTTATCGATGGTTTCATGGTTCAGGGTGGGGGCTTCACTCCGGATATGAGTCAGCGGGCAGTCGGGACCCCGATCAAGAATGAATCCTTGTTGAATCAACGGCTGGAAAATCGTCGTGGTTCCATTGCCATGGCCAGAACCCAGGTTGTTGACAGTGCCACTTCACAGTTTTTCATCAACCTTAAAGACAATGACTTCCTTAACGGTCAGCCTTATAAGCCAGGCTATGCTGTATTTGGTCGGGTGGTTAAGGGTATGGAAGTGGTTGATACGATTGCCAGGGTCAAGACTGGCTATCGTGGGCCTCATGGTGATGTGCCTGTTGATTCTGTGGTTATCACGAAAGCTTATATTCTCAATGATGGTGAGAAACCAGTCAGTAAAGAATCGAAGGCTTTATAATTGATATGCATCTGAATGCTATTTCTGCTACCCGGGATCTTGTCCTGGCGCTAAAGGCTGCTGCCAGAGAATCCGGACACCGACGATTGCTGGTCTGTGCTGGTGATTCTGGCTGGTGTCATGCTCAAGTGGTGGAAGTGCTCAGTGCTTTGGCAGGGGAGCCTGTTTTTTGGGTCGGAGAGTCTTCCCCGGATATCCCCGCTTCTGGAATAGAAGCGACACCGGCAAAAAAAAGCCGGGAATGGCTGGGCAGGGAGCATCAGAATATTATCTTTGATGCATACTCCGGCTTTGATGTAGATGCATTTGGCGCCATTAGCGGCACATTATGTGCTGGTGGACTGATGGTATTACTGACACCGGACCTGGATCACTGGCATCAGTTCCCTGACCCTGAACACCAGCGGATGCTGGTTTATCCTCAACGGTTTGAGGATGTGACGGGGCGATATTTGAAACGGCTGGCTCGTATTATATCCTCCTCCGGGCAACTGTCTCTTTTGACCCAAAGTGGCCGATTACGGATTCAGTCTGCTGAAAACCAGGTTGAGGAACATAAGGAGCCAACACCATTTCCCTACAAGACCCGGTCACAGATGCAAGCGGTTACGGGGATTCACAAGGTGCTCCGCGGCCATCGCCGGCGACCATTGGTGTTAACCGCTGATCGTGGCAGAGGAAAGAGCGCTTCCCTGGGGATTGCTGCAGCGCAGTTGTTATTAGAAGGCGTTGAAAAGATTACGATAACAGCGCCCTCAAAAAATACGGCGGATGTTTTTTTTCAACACGCGGCTCTGGTGCTGGGTGATGATCATGGGCATCTTATCAGTCGATTGGAATTTATGGCTCCGGATGATCTGGTGCAGACGTTACCGCCGACTCAGCTGCTGCTGGTGGATGAGGCGGCGGCTATTCCAGCCACGATGCTGGAAATAATGCTGAACAACTATAGCCGCATTGTTTATGCCACAACGGTTCACGGTTATGAAGGTACTGGCCGTGGCTTCGCCATTCGTTTCAGAAAAATACTGGATGCAAAAACACCCCACTGGCATGAACTGAAAATGACAGAGCCCGTTCGCTGGCGTCCCAACGATCCTCTTGAAAACTTTGTCTTTCAGGCGTTACTTCTGGATGCATCCCCTTGCACCTATGAAAAACCGGAAGATGTGCAGGTAAGTTATTGTGGCTTTCGCGAAATTCTTCCGGATGAGTTGCTGGCAAACGAAGACTTGCTGAATGACCTGTTTGGTTTGCTGGTTCTGGCCCATTATCAGACGAGTCCCTTTGATCTCCGTCATTTGCTGGATGGCGGTAATATGGAAATCTATGGGTTGTTTGAACATAGCCTTGAAAATAGCCGTCTTGTTGCCGTTTTGCTGGCCGCCAGGGAAGGAGGGGTTGAGTCGAACTGGATTGATGATATCTGGTTAGGCAGACGTCGTGTGCGAGGTCATTTGCTGCCCCAGTCATTGAGTAATCAGCTGGGTATGCCAAACGCAATTACCCTGCGGGGCTTACGGGTTATTCGCATTGCTGTGCATCCGGATTGCCAACGTAAAGGGTTTGGCAAAGTGCTGTTACATAACCTGCAAATTCAGGCTGATGAAAGAGGGCTAGACTACCTTGGGACGCTGTTTGGCGCTACTGATGACCTGCTGGCATTTTGGATTAACTCTTCGTTTAATCCGGTCAGGGTTGGCGTGAGTCGTGATGCCGCCAGTGGTACTCACTCCGTGATGATGCTCAAGCCGTTATCTCGTGCTGGCGAAGCGTTGGTGAATGAAGCCCGGGAAC
Source organism: Endozoicomonas sp. (assembly GCF_031844845.1). Lineage (GTDB taxonomy): Bacteria > Pseudomonadota > Gammaproteobacteria > Pseudomonadales > Endozoicomonadaceae > Endozoicomonas. The sequence continues at coordinate 12,124 of NZ_JAVRMB020000331.1, read as the reverse complement.
GGTTTCTGAAGCAATTTCAGTGGTTATTAATGGAAGAGTTGCAACAGCTTGATCCCATGCTGGTGGCCAGCATATTGTCAATGATGCCGGCCAGTAAAAGTTATTCCCTGTCATCGGATGACCGGCAGAATCTTGCTTCATTTACTGAAGGCCAGCGGCAATATGAAAACTGTATTGATGTGATTAAGAGAGCCGTGTTCAATACTTTAATTGGTGGGCATTTAAGTGCGGCTGACAGGGGACTTCTGGTTTGTCGTGTGTTGCAGAACCACTCCTGGCAGCAGACGGCTTTGGTTTGTGGTCTTCCGGGGCAGAAACAGGCACGGCAGCAGCTCAGGGAGTTGGTGAAAAAATGCTACTTCTGAGTAGGAGGGCATGGCTTATTTGTCGGTTTGCTGACCGGTTTTCAATCAACAAGAATTCTTAAAGAGAACAGGCTGCACTTGCCTTATTTTTGGGGTTATAGTGCAGTCTTTAATTATGGGCCTGAAGGAGTATAGATAATGGAAAGATTTACCGTATTTGGTCGTCCGGGTTGTGGGTTTTGTGTACGTGCAAAGGAGCTGCTGGAAGCAAAAGGCCTGCCTCTGAAATATATTGATATTCACGCAGAAGGCATCAGTAAGGCCGACCTTGAAAAAACCGTTGGCAAGCCGGTTGAAACCGTGCCTCAGATTTTTCATGGTCAGCAGTATATTGGCGGCTATACAGACCTGGAAGTCTATCTCAAAGAAGTAGCGTCTCAGGAATAACGATAAATCCGTGAATGGGGGTTATCGTTGATTTTCACCAGACAGGCATCACTGCGTTGCAGTCGTTCCTGTCTGGCTGATGGATCATAAGATCGAATCCGGTTGAATTCTGGCAAGGGTTCTCCGGGGTTTAGCTGAATAAACAACGGCAGTGGTGAATTAATCTGCGCCGGATAATGTTTCTTCAGTGCCGGATCGGACTGTCTTAGCGCCTGTATATCCTTAGTCCAGGTAAGGTTGGCCCGGAGGTGAGGTGATAACACGCGCTTAATTACGACTATTTCGTCAGCGGGCATTTGTTCAAGTAATCGGATATCGTCATTAATGGCGACAGAAACCAGATATTTTTTCCGAAAATGGTCAATGGCTTCTTCAGCGGTCAGTCGGACACTGCCACTGTGGCTTGCCGCCCAACTAAAACCAACACGCTTTGGTGGTTCAGGAAAGAGCTTGAGCTGGCGGTAACACTGGACAAAATGAAGGTGTTTGACCTGAAGCCCGCCCAGCAGACCATCGCGCAAATCTTCCGATGTCTGTTCAATGGCTTCGACACTGTCACCAAACAGTTTGCGAAAGTTGGCGATGGCTATCTTAAACTGATCACGACATTGGTTAAGCTGTTCACCCAGCTGCAACGTTTTTTCAGAAACCCCCACCAGGCCGGTAAGGCGTGTCGTTTCCTGCTTGTTTTGTTCTTCAATATACGTCAATCGAGTAGTAATGGTTGCTGCCAGTTGTCGCCCATTACCGGATTCATTTTCTGGTTCCATTACCCAGATGGGTAAGCCATGATCAGCCTCAACCGCTTCTTGAAATAAGCGATTACAGGCAACCAGTTGAATGAGTGCATCCCGGACAGCAATTCGTGCGGCTATTTGTTGGCTCATGCTGCTTCCTTACTCATACTTCTCTTATTCATACTTCTCTTATTCATAAGAGTTCTCTTAAGGCGCCAGCCGGTCGATTTGCCATTCACTGTTTCCATCTTCAACAGGCTGTCGTGAATATTGAAAACGATCATGGAGTCGGCTGGGGCGGCCTTGCCAGAATTCAATTTTCTCAGGTATTACACGATAGCCTCCCCAGAAATCAGGCAGGGGAATCTTTCCTTCCTTAAATTTTCTCTTCATCTCGTCCAGTTTCAATTCCAGGATTTTTCGTCCGGTAATAACGGAGCTCTGTTGAGATACCCAGGCACCCAGCTGGCTGCCGGCAGGGCGGCTGGTAAAATAGCGCAATGATTCTGCGGTGGAAATCTTTTCTGCCTTGCCCTGAATGATTACCTGACGCTCGAGGGCAACCCAGGGAAACATCATGGCAACATTTGGGTTGCTGGTAATGTCTTTGGCTTTACTACTGCTGTAGTTGGTGAAAAACACAAAACCGGTTTTATCAAAGTATTTGAGAAGCACTGTTCTCAGTGACGGAACGCCAGAAGCCGATACCGTCGCCAGGCTCATGGCATTGGGTTCCGGTAATTGCGCCTGTTGAGCCTGATTGAACCAGATTTCAAATTGAGCAAACGGACTGCTTTCCAGGTTCTCGCGCGTGAGGCCAGCGCGAGTGTACTCTTCTCTTAAATGACTGATATCCATAACGGTACTGTAATATTGGATGACTCACGATTGTAACTGCGAGCGCCGGTTGTTTACAGCGTCACCTTTAAAGACTCTCGAATCAGGTTTCGTTTTGAAAAGCTAAACCCTGTCAGGTAACTCATGCCGTCTTCTGTCCCCAGAATGTTGCGGGTTATTTGCTTAACGGATTGTCCCTGGTGATGGAGGTGCTGAGCCTTTTCACATAACTCAAGCAGGTTGTTGAGTTTTTCCTGCAGAGCCTGTTTTCCCTGTAAAACGACCCCTCGATGAGGGCAGAGCAGGGTTTCAAAATCTCTTGCCAGAACCTTTCTTATGCTCTTGATCAGCACTGTCAGGTTTTCATCATCTCGCATATAGCGAATTGTTCTTGAAATATAAAGGTCAGCGGTGAATATAAAGCCGTGCTCAGATGAGTAAAAACAGACCATATCTTCCGCATGCCCGGGAGCTGCAATGGCTTCCAGTGTGCTGCCATCTTCCAGTTCAATGGTATCCGGTAAGGGCGCCAAACGGATGGCTGGGCTTTTCCCCCAAAGATATTTCTGGATTAAAGGAATGGAAAAACCCTGCTCCATAATGGTTCGGGTTCCCTCTGCTGCCATAGGAGTGACCCCAGTTAACTGCTGAAGATTGACAGCATTACCACTGTGATCTTCATGATGATGAGTTAACAGAATCTGTCTGATGGTTTTTTCCCGGATAAATGGCTTGATATAACGCCACTGGTTAGATGGCGCGGTATCAATCACCGTGTCGCCAAAACGATAGACAATAAAGGAGGTGTTTACATTGTTTTTTCTACCACAGCGAATGCCTTCGACTGCTTCGTGGTTAATGCGCTGGAAAATAGTCATGAATACGTCAGTGTTATTATTGTTATTCAGATTAAATAAATGCTTTTTGGATCATAGCCTTTTGCATGGCAAAAAGCATCTGAGTGTTTAGAGTCAGGCAGAATAACGATGCAGGTATATCCAGGCATCGTTATCTGGGTGTGAACTGTCGCTTATTGGTCCCAGTAGCTGTCTTCCAGGCTCATTTCACGTTGTGGCAATGTACGGGAAAGTCGGGGGGAGCTTTGGGCCAGTACTTCAAAACTAACCCGGTTGGCGTATTTACAGACCTGGGCAAAAGATGAGTAGGTAACCCATGCTTTGTTATGTTTGGTCGACGCCGGTAAAACCTGACGATGATAGTTATTGGCCGCCATATCGTGGATCAATGCAGCCAGGGCGCCATCACCAGCACCATTGGTGTTTTTGATATTTTTGGGGCCGCCCAGATAGGGGCTGATGTGTGAAAACACCTTCAGAGGTTCTTCGCAGTGGGAGCGGAGCAGGGGCCGGCTGAACTCAAACCGGTTGAAATCACTGATGCTTCCTGAACGAATGGGGTTTTCGGTTTTCCTGGCCAGAGATTTTTCAGTATAACCGCCTAAATAGAGGCCTTCGGCTCCCGCAGTTAATAGCACCATATCGACCCATTGAAGCATGTGTTCGGTGGCTTTTAATGGATCTGCCTCATGGGTCAATGCTTCGGCTTCTTCCTCGTTCATAGCCGCAATGGTTACATAATCACGGAGGAACTCAGTTAATGGTTCCCTGATAGTATTGACCAGTCCACGGGTTCCCAGAGTCAGGATCACAGGCACATTATGTTTTTTTGCCAATTGTGCGGCTTTTACCATGGCGTGGTAGATCGGCAGGGACGGATCGGCCAGAGTGTAGGCGCATAGAATCAGGCCAGACGACTCAGCAATAATGCCTTCATTGATAAAATCCGGACTCAGATGGTTCATAAAGCCCGGGCTGATACCGAAAGTTCGTTCACCATCTTCGGTAATAAGGGCAAAACAGCGACCGATGGGACCATCCACTGGCTGCAGCCAGGTAAGGTCTACCTTGCTGCTGGTGTTGCACAGATAACGGTAGGCGTAATCGCCCACCTGAATATTCTTGCTCATGACCCCGAACTGAACGGATCGGTCATCGGCCAGTACGGAATAGTTGTGGAGTGTATTGCCAATGGTGCCACCGGCAAACTGATCTTCGATCAACGGGTGCTGTTTCAGGAAACGATAGAGACGATTGGCCTGATCATTATCGAGCCATTGGGAAGCGCCTTTATCCAGTCCAAAATCCCTGAGTACCGAGTCATCGACCCGGGCAGTTATATCCACCAGGTTCTGATCAATACCACAGACATAGGTATTAGCCTGATCAAAGACCGAGCTTTCTATGTTAAAACGATTGTGGGTATTGACCGGGAAGTAATGCTTAATCTTTCGACGGCCGGGGAATTTCATGGATACAAAGAAAATGAAGTATTGAGAGAGGCGCTGATTATTCATGAAAAGCGGTGGAAAAACCAGCTTATTCAGGATCGTGAAGAACCCGCAGCCGATGAAATAATCGTGCTTCTTAATAGTGAATTGGGTAGTGCCGGAATCTGAATTGATCTTGGTCAGTTTGATTAAGTGTAAACAAGTTAAAAATCCTCCTCATATCCCGGGTTTTGTAACATGAATTCATCTGACTGATAGCGTTTGCTCCTGTTTTGTGGTGTGAATGCGAAGTGTTGTATCGGGGGGGATACCTGATTGTTGTAGTTCTCAACAAGATGAGCCATGCTGACTCTTTCGTGGTTTCATCCTGTTCATATAAGAGAAATAAAGCAAGATAAACCCAAAGGTTACAGGACGTTTCGGACAGTGAAAGCTGATATGTTAAAAAAACTGGTGTCAATGGTTGCAGGAGTTTTAACCATGGTTTCAATAGCAGGATGTGCAATGACGACAGAGGGAGAAGCCTTCGTGACCCCGGACAAAATAATAAAAAGCCCTGCTGATGACCGAGATTATCGCTATGTTATTTTAGACAATGGCCTGAAGGTTCTGCTGGTCTCAGATCCGGATACCGATAAATCGGCCGCTGCCGTGGATGTTAATGTCGGCAGCTATCAGGATCCTGATGATCGACTGGGGCTTGCTCACTTTCTTGAGCATATGCTGTTTATGGGGACGGAAAAATACCCGGATGTGGACAGCTATTCTGAATTCATCCGTGCCAATGGTGGTAGCAGTAACGCCTATACCGCCGATGTCAGAACCAATTACTACTTTGATATTAACAGTGACCAGTTACAGCCGGCACTGGATCGCCTTGCCCAATTCTTTATTGCCCCAAAGCTGGATCCGAATTACGTTGAACGGGAAAAAAATGCGGTAGATTCTGAGTATCGCCTCCATGCCAGGGAAGATGGCTGGCGTCTTTCCATGGCGCTGAATGCGACCTCTAACCCGGACCACCCCAAGAGCCGGTTCAATATCGGTAGTCTGGATACCCTGAATGACCAGGATGGCCAGCTCTGGCAATCCCTTACAGATTTTCATGGTCAGTATTACGTTGCTCCCAACATGGGCGTCGTTGTCTATGGCAAGGAGTCTCTTGATACTCTGGAAAAATGGGTAAATATTTCATTCGCAGCTGTTCCATCAGGCGCAAAACCTGATTTGATGATCGGCAAACAGCCATACACTCAGGATGGGTTACAGGCTCGAATTAACATCGTACCTTTAAAAGATGTACGGATTCTGTCGTTAAACTTTCCAGTACCCAGTGTCCAACCCTTTTATCATATAAAGCCTCTGGGCTATCTCTCCAGAATCATTGGCTATGAAGGGAAGGGCAGCTTGCACAGTTTATTGAAAGATCGTGGTCTGATTGATTCTCTGGCTGCCTACAACAGTGACCTGCCCAATGAATACAGTGAATTCACGGTTCGAATGGAGTTAACGGCGGAGGGGCTGACTCAGGTTGATGAGATTACTGCCATCGTCTTTGATTATCTCGACCTTATTCGAAGAGAAGGACTTCAGAGCTGGTTATATCAGGAAAGCAAACAGATTGCGGAACTGGGTTTCCGCTATCAGGAAGACCGGAATCCACAGCAGACCGCTTCCGGTCTGGCGTCAAGAATGCACTATCTGCCAGCAGAGCACCTTTTGGCAGCTAACTATCTTTATGAAGCCTATAACCCTGAGTTGATCCTGGATTACCTGAGCAGGATGACGGTTGAAAACCTCCGTCAGGTAGTTATTTCCCAGAACCTGCCGACCAACAGGGTTGAACCTTATTTTGAAACCAAATACAGCGTACAGCCACTGTCTGATGATCTGGTAAAACGGCTGAAAACACCGGTGTCCCGGGAATTCCTGACAATTCCGGAGCCAAATGCGTTTATTGCCAATAACCTGAAACTTCAGGAGAGCAGTAAAGCCACTGAGCCTTCGATCATTATGGAAAAGTCAGGGCTGCGGGTATGGAGCCTGACCGATACCAGCTTTGATATGCCCCGGGGTAATATTCGGGCCATGATCTCAACACCTGCGGCTTCAGCAACGCCAGACGACAATGTACTGATCCAGATCTATAAATCCCTGCTGTTAAGGAGCCTGAATGAATATGGCTACCCAGCCAGGGAGGCCGGTCTTCATTACAGCATAACGGCTGGACGACGTGGGCTGATGATCAGCCTTTCCGGTTATCAGGATAAACAGGCGGTTTTGCTTGAGGATATACTGAGGGCCATTGAAACCTTCAAACCGGAGAACAGTGCTTTTGAACAGGAAAAAGCAGTGCTTGTCCGCGGTCTGAAAAATAAGAAATTTCAGGCACCCTATCGTTTGGGAATGGATGCATTAAGTCAGGCGACTTACCCTTCTTATCCTGAAGACGCGGTATTGCTTGAGGCTGCGGAAAAGGTGACTTATCAGCAGCTATTAGATTATGCCCGGGAACTCTATAAACAGATTCATATAGAGATGCTGGTGTATGGCAATCACAATCAGCAGGAGGCGTTGAATCTGGCAACGATGGTAGAGTCAGCGTTGTTGAATGATGGTAATCGTATTGAACGCTTTGATCTGCCTTTCTATTTGCTGGGAGACATTGATCGAGTCCTGAACATGGATGTAGAGCATGATGACTCGATGATCATCAGTTACTACCAGCTGCCTGAAACCAACAATCGTGAACGTGCCCGATATGCTCTGTTAGGACGACTGCTGGCTAATCCTTTCTTTAATAACCTGCGCACTGAACAGCAGTTGGGGTATGTGGTGTTTGCTGGCCCTCGTCCTTTTGAAAAACATCCGGGTGTGATCTTTGTGGTTCAGTCACCGAAGCTTGACCCCATTGGTATAGAAGGGCGAGTGGATCAATTCCTCAGTAGTCAGGTTGCAGCGCTGGCTGAGCTGACAGACGATGAGTTAGAACAATATCGTCAGGGCTTGATCGGTGATCTGTTGAAGAAGGATGACAATCTGGATGAACGAAATGCCCGCTTCTGGCAGGGTATTGCCAGTGCCGAGCTCGATTTTGATAATCGTCTGAAGATTGCTGATGAAATTCGTCAGTTGAAACCAGCCGATATGGCGTTCGCGTTGAAAAGGCTTATGGAGAACAAAGGAAAGCTGGTTATTCGCTCTTTTGGTGGGCCGCACAAAAAAGCGTACAAAAGAGAGTCTGAACGTACTGAGTGCAATAGTATAAACTGCTTGAATGACCTGCCTCTCAGTCAATAGTTCTGCCGACGTTCAGGGTAGCTGAAAACTACCCTGAATTTTCCCTTCCTATAACTTCCCGGCAGAACCTCTGCGCTAAATTTTGAAAAAGCAATAAACCACTATTGTTTAAAGAGTCATTCTATCCTCGTCAGCTATTAAAAGGGTGCAATTAAAAGTGTTCCCTGAGGGTGACAACCGTTAAGAATTTACCATTGTCATCCCCGCGCAGGAGGCTGTCGAAAAACCCTCCCAAAACCTCGTTCCCATGCTCTGCGTGGGAACGAGTTCTAAAGGATATCTAACCAATTAAGGCTAGTCTTTTTGGTGGGTGATTGTCGGTAGGGCAAACTATTTTCACCATGATTTGTACTCTTTGTGGTATTTTTATTGATAATCAAGACTCAGTTACATATCCTTTTTCCCAACGGATATTGAGGGGTAATTTATATGGCCACTGACGTTCTGTTTTCTGAACTGACTGCTCATGATAATAAAAAAATTGGTCTGATCACGCTGAATGCTGAAAAGGCGTTGAATGCATTAAATCAATCCATGATTGATCTGCTCTTCAACCAGCTGACTGATTGGCGTGATAACAACGATATTGTTGCTGTTTTCCTGGAAGGAAGCGGTGAGAAGGCATTTTGTGCTGGTGGTGATGTGCGTGCATTGAGGCAGGCTGTCATCGAGGGTAAGCCAGAGGTTCCCCGTCATTTTTTTGAGACAGAGTATCGTGTTGACTACCTGATACATTCTTACCCTAAACCCATTATATGCTGGGGCAATGGCATTGTTATGGGCGGAGGGATCGGCCTGATGGCCGGATCTGATTTCAGAGTAGTAACAGACACATCGATGTTGGCTATGCCTGAAGTCAGTATCGGACTCTACCCGGATGTTGCCGGTAGTTGGATTCTCAGCCATTTGCCCGCAGGAATTGGTCTGTTTATGGCATTGACCGGATGCCGATTAAATGCGGCTGACGCAATCTACGTTGGTCTGGCAAACCGTTTTATCGATCATGCTTTTCGAGACAATATTCTTGAGTCTCTGCAGCGGGCTGACTGGCAAAACACGGATGCCAAGGCTGTCGTCTATGGTGTTCTGCAGAAATACCGGGAAAAAAGTGCAGGCTGGCTGCCTTATTCGAAAGTGAGGGAGCATAGAGATTTAATTGCCGCGTTGATGGATCAACCCTCACTGGTAGATGTCATGTCTGGACTTGAGAATCTTGAGACGGATGACGACTGGCTCCTTGCGGCTCGTAAAACTGCTTTGCGCGGATCACCCTTTTCAGCAGCTATTAGTTATCGACAGCTGCACAGAGCTCATCATATGTCGCTTAAAGAGGCGTTCCAGAGTGAGCTTGCTCTCTCTGTTAATGCGGTTCTCCATGGCGATTTTTGTGAAGGTGTCCGCTCGCTACTGGTTGATAAGGATAAAAATCCCCAGTGGAAGTTTGATAAAGTTGAACTGGTTGATGATCAATCCCTGAATGATCTTTTCAGTTCTCCCTGGTCTCAAAACCCGCTACATGATCTTTAATGCAGCGTAATAATTCACGCCCTGTGGGCGTGGATTATTTACTTTATTGCCATGTCGAAACAATGCAAAACAATTTTAATAAAATAACGGCTACCGCATTCAATGAGCTCATCCTGAAAATCATAATTAGCACTGTGTAATGCTGGTGACGTTGTGCCAGCGCCCAGTCCAAACATCGCCCCGCATTTTTTTTGATTAAAGAGACCAAAATCCTCAGACCAGCGAAAAGGCCGGTCAAGCCTGATCACCGGTTCTCCCGCTAATGCTGTTTCAATGATTGATACCGCTTCAGGAGAATTGACGGTTGCATCAAATACATCCTCATAATCAAGGGAAGGTTGTAAGCGATATCTGGTACTGATTTCTGTCGTTTTGTTTTCTAAATAGGAGACCAGTCTGTTCATATTCTCATCAGAGTCACTTCTGAGCGTAACGTACAGATACCCTTTTTCTGGTGAGGTACCAAAGGCTTTTGCACCAATATCAACACCCACAATGGTGGCAAAAGTCAGCTCTGATCCCCTGGTAACCGTTTCTGGAATGGTGTGTATTGCCGTAATGAGTTCATTGATTGCCAATACCGGGCTTATGCCGGTTTCTGGCTGGGCAGCATGAGCAGGGGTGCCGCGCAGAAAGATAATCAGTCCCCGGGAAGCACAACAGAAGGTATCAGGCTTTATTAATACCTGCCCTTTTGGATAACCGGGAACATTGTGCAGGGAAAAAATATAGTCCGGGTTTATTTGCTCAAACTCTGATGATGATACAATTTTTCTTGCCCCTTCTCCGGTTTCTTCCGCGGGCTGAAATAATAGTATCACTCTGCCTTTTTCCGGTTTATTTACGGAAAAATAGTGAGCAACTGCTGCCAGTATCGCCATATGACCATCATGGCCACATTTGTGTGAAATGCCGGGGTGACAGGATGCATGAGGTATATCGATACATTCATTGATGGGTAATGCATCCAGCTCACAGCGTAACATGATGGTCGGACCGGTATTTTTACTGCCAAAACCAATGGCAATACCGGTTCCACCAATATCAGTTATCATATTGTCAGGCATTAATGCGGTCATATATTCTTTAATTAATGCCGAGGTGACTTTTTCAAAGTTGGCTAGTTCCGGTTTCTGGTGTAGTTTTTTTCTTAATATAACGCAGTTAGAAATATCTTGAATATTCAGCATCACCTGCACCCGCTACGCGTATTTATTACGATAAATCTGTAGATCCAGTTTAATCACCGGGGCTAATAAATACAGCCCGGCTATATTGGCTATCGCCATGGAAAAAAACAGTGAATCAGAAATGGCAATCACGGAGTCCAAGCTTGTGGATGCTCCGATAATGGTTGATAAACAAAAGAAAAATTTATAAATCAGATCCAGTCTTTTATCATCACCAACCAGAAAGCTCCACGCAATAGAGCCATAATATGCCCATGAAATCATAGTTGATATTGCAAAAAGTAATACAGCAAGACTGAGCAAGTATGGGAACCACCAGATAACACGGGAAAAAGCCCTGGAGGTCATGGTAACGCCATCAATAGCATTAACAGCGGTATACTCACCGGTAATAACGATAACAAGGGCCGTCATGGTGCAAATCACAATGGTATCGATAAAAGGTTCTAATAATGCAACATAACCTTCTCTGATATGCTCTGAGGTAGCAGCAGCAGAGTGGGCGATAGATGCGGCTCCAATGCCGGATTCATTGGAAAATGCCGAGCGTTTAAAGCCTTGTATCATAACGCCAACCATACCACCCGTGACACCTTCCGGATTCAGGGCATTACTAAAGATCAAGCTAAAAGCCCGGGGAATATCGGATGCATGGCTTAGTAATATAAAAATAGCGGCTGCCAGATAAATACCTGCCATCAGAGGTACGACTTTCGCGGTGATTCTGGCAATGCTCTTAATGCCACCAATAATTACCGAACCAATTAACAGGGCCAGGATCAGACCAAATAACCAGCCTTTGTCGGACCAGTAGCTTCCATGTCCACCCATGACTGACGCAAATTGCTGGTATGCCTGGTTAGATTGCAACATATTACTGCCACACAATGAGGCGATAACGCAGCAAAGTGCGAAAAATATGGCTAAAAATTTTCCGGATCGGTGAAACCCTAACTCTGACAGTCCATCACGTAAATAATACATAGGACCACCAAGTACCTTACCTGTGTCTGATATTTTTCGGTATTTTACCCCCAGACTGCATTCAAGGAATTTGGTCGACATGGCAAAAAATCCAGCCAGCATCATCCAGAGTGAAGCCCCGGGGCCTCCTATTGATATGGCAATGGCAACACCAGCAATATTCCCAAGCCCAATAGTGCCTGATAAGGCGGTAGCAAGGGCTTGGAAATGGGTAACTTCACCGGGATCATCAGGCTTTGAAAAATCACCTCTGGTCACTTTTAAAGAGTGTTTAAGCCCATGAATATTAATAAATCCAAAATAAACCGTAAATATCAGAGCGGCAGCAATAAGCCATATGACAATGAGTGGTATATCGATACCCTGAAGTGTAATGCTGTAGAAAATAATGCTGGTACATAAAACAGAGACAGGTTGAAGAAACTGATCAATTTGCTGATCCAGTAGAAAACCGGTGGCTGAACAAAGCGAACAGAATGATAGTAAAAC
>NZ_JAVRMB020000330.1:0-2486 GCF_031844845.1 Endozoicomonas sp. | reverse complement strand
AGATGTGTATAAGAGACAGGGCCAGATCTTTGGCGACGAGCTTCCGAAGCGATGCTATATGGTAGCCTGGTTGCTCATGGAGTCCCTTCCGATCTTCCCCTCCATAGCGATGGTGCCGGACAGTTCGATGTATTTACCCGTTCAGGTTGCTGGCTTCATGCGGCGAGACCGTTGGAACGGTTCATCCCGGTCAACTTGGAACAGGTTGAGGAGCAACACCTGCTGCTTTGCCGATTCTGGCAACTCTATGGGGAATTGAAAGCCTTCAAGGAAAAGCATGATTCCTATAAAGCTGACACCATTCGCAAAGGGTTTCGTGAGCTGGTGCAAACCCCGGCGAAGTACTCGGAGCTGCGTAGTTCCCTGGGCAAGTTGGCTGTGAAAGATACAGAGCTGCTAGAGGTACTGGACGACCCGCGCCTCCCTTTGCACAATAATCTGAGCGAAAGTCAGATACGGGAACACGTCAAACGGCGAAAAATCAGCGGTGGGACTCGTAGCGAAGCAGGACGGCAAAGCCGCGACACATTTGCCAGCCTGAAAAAAACGTGCCGCCTTCATGGTATTTCTTTCTGGGAATACCTGAAAGACAGATTGAATGGTATTGGTCTCATTCCAAGGCTCTGCAGTCTGATAAAACAGACCGGCAGTGGCATTGTGGACGATTGTTTTACCAGTGGTTTTTGAGCACTTACCAAAAATGTACCTTATGAGTGAAAATTTTACTAAGAAGAATATTAGTCTACATTCACTGGCGTGCCTGAGATTTTAGGGAATTATTCGGTCTTGAAGCGGGTGTGTGATTTAAACAATGTCAAAATTTCATACTATACTTATTTAGTCGTATAGATTATCAGGCGTTGAGTAATATGTTCAGCAGCAATTCCCGACGAATATCAAACCCCTTCTGCTGCAAGTGATTCAGCTTGGCAATAAAAAAAGTAATCGCACAGTTTATCGACTAAAATAGCCCCATACCACTTCACTGTCGTTGACTTGATCATGGCTACCGCTATTCAGAAGTACAGCAAGCACCTTAATGCTACCAATCTTATCAATAAAATATCTGAGAATTTTGATAAAATAAAAGATCACCGTCGTAATAAATGCCCTATCCCTTTTGGTAATTTCGTAAAATCCGGATTTGCCATGATGCATCAACAGAACGATTCTCTTTTGGGATTTGATAATAAGCGTAAAGATCCAATTCAATGTCACAATCTCGAAAAGATGTATCACGTTAAAGACGGAATAATTCCCTCTGATAGTCGAATGAGTGAAGTCATTGATCTTATTGACCCTGAAGATATTATGAAGCCATTTCCAGAACTGTTTTCTATTATACAGCGTCAAGGTGCTCTCAAATTATTTAAATTCAACTGTGGCAAATTGAAAGACCATTACCTGATGTCTATTGATGGAACAGGACTTTTTCATTCAAAAAATTGTGGCTGTGATGATTGCTGCGTTAGCAACGAAGTGAAACCCAATGAAGCCCATTACCATAATTTAATGGGAGGCTGTATTGTTCACCCTGATCAAAAAACAGTCATTCCTTTCGCACCAGAAGCGATAAAGCATCAGGATGGTTGCACCAAAAATGACTGTGAGCAAAATGTAATCAAACGCTATTTTGCACGGCTGAAGCGAGAACATCCCAAGTTGAAGCTGATCATCCTGCTGGATGGTCTGTACGCGAATAACCCTATGATTGCACTGATAAAAAAGTATGGTTGGCACTATATTAGTGTGGCTAAGGATGGAAATCATGTGGCACTTATTGAAGCTATGAATGCACTGTATGATCAAGGAGAACTTAATCACCATAAAATCGTTGATAAAAAAAATCAAATCACGAGTCATTTTCGCTTTGCCAACAAGGTTTCATTGAATTTGCAAGGTGAGACGGAGCTAGTTAATGTCCTTGATTACATTGAAATTGACAAGGATGGCACTCGGCATGTTTGGTGCTGGGTAACAGATATCGAATTAACCAAGAAGACAGTTAAAGCTGTTATGGAGGGAGGTCGATGCCGATGGCATATTGAAAACCAAACGTTTAACACCCTGAAAAACCAAGGTTATCACCTAGAGCACAATTACGGTCATGGCAAGCATCACCTGGCGACGAATTTTGCCTGCCTTACGTTTCTGGCATTTCTGGTTAATCAAATTCTGGAGATGTCTAATCCTGAATTTCAAAAAGCGTTAAAGAAGCAAGCAAGAGGAACGCGAAAATATCTTTGGAAAGAAATGACGTGTTTATTTACAACTTGGATGATTGATAGTTGGGATGATTTGTTTAATGCAATCATCCACGGAGTTATACCCAGAAAAATTGAATTCAATAGTTCATGAAATTGAAAGGTAGCCAGGTTTTCAGGGTTTTATTAAATTTGTTCTTGGCACAATAAAGGTGCTCGGGGTTGTTTGTTCTTATTTTTAAGCATTGATTAATTTATAGCTAGAATGCATTGTCGTATATT
>NZ_JAVRMB020000329.1:0-11305 GCF_031844845.1 Endozoicomonas sp. | reverse complement strand
AGATACCGGTGTGTAAATGCAGCATGTGAAACCAAAACATTCATGCTGAAATATCGTTACAGAGCGTATGAAGCTGGCGTAAAACAACAGGCTATTGATATGGTCATAAACAGCAGTGGTATTCGTGATACAGCAAGAGTTTTAAAAATCAGTAAAGGCACTGTTATAAGTACTTTAAAAAAAGGAAAAAATGCTCACTCAAGTGAATCCTATCCTCTATTCGGCAAACGCAGGAAAATCACGTAACGTCAGGGTGGAGATGGTCTGTGAGGAAGCTGAGCTGGACGAGCAGTGGTCATTTGTCGGCAAAAAATCTAATCAACGGTGGCTCTGGCACGCTGTTGACCACGATACAAATACAGTACTTGCCTATGTATTTGGCAAGCGAAAAGATGTTGTTTTTAAGAAGCTAAAAGCATTATTAGAACCCTTTAATATCAAGCGATTTTATACGGATGACTGGGGTACTTACAGCCGTCATCTTGATGCAGAAAAGCACGAAATAGGAAAAAAAAATACACAAAAAATTGAGCGAAAAAATCTTAATTTCAGAACTTGGATCAAGCGGTTAGCACGTAAGACAATTTGCTTTTCAAAGCTGGAAAAAATGCATGATATTGTTATTGGTCTGTTGATTAATAAGGTCGAGCTTGGAATCGATATTCATGCAAAATTACAAGTTCAACCCACTACCCCAACGTTTTAATTAAACTTTCGCCCTGGATTTAATCGCCGTAAAAGGTTGACTCACCAACAGTTTCCTGTGGTTCATCACCCCTCCGGCAGAGATCCGTACGTACACTACTAATGCATACGGCTCCTACGACAAATCAAACACGCCATCGCATATTGGGATATGGTTAGGTACCCGTAAATCTAAAACTTAGTACAGGCAGCTATACGCCAGTAATGGCAAGAATAACAACCTCTGTGTCGTGCTGGGTTTTATGGGTGTTTTTTTGCCGCTGCTGCCAACGACACCCTTTCTACTACTGGCGGTTTTTTTCAGTTTAAGGTCTTCTCCGGCCATTCACTCCTGGCTCTTGAATCATAAAGTGCTTGGTCCTCCTCTTCGGCAGTATCTTGATCAGCGCAGTATCTCCAGAAAGGTTTACATCCGGGCGGTTATTGTCCTCTGGCTGACCATGAGTCTGTCTATCTGGATAGTTAAGCTGGTATGGGCCAAATGCCTGCTTCTGGTCATTGCCATCAGCGTTACGGTTTATCTGGCCAGGCTAAAGATATAAGGATTAGGCATCGGATCCTTATAGACCCTCATAAACACGACATCTATCTCTTTTTCACCTGAGAGTCTTCCAGAATAAATAACTGGTCTATCCTTTGCGTGGTGGTCAGCGGTGTTGGCTGGATAAGGGCTGATCCCATAGCCTCTGTGTTTTGTTATTTATCCTCCTCTTTTACTGACATCAGGTTTTACTGTATGGCTTCAGAAAAAAAAGAATCTTCTGTTGTTTCCGTAGACGGTATGGCAGGAGTGGCAGAAAAAGCCGCTTCAGCGAAGGATGAACATCAGTTGAGACAGTTGTTTACCTCGCTTCAGAGCGACTCTTCGGCCAAGACCCTGGCATTGATGGCAATTCCCAGCTCACTGGAACGCTATGGGATCTTTGCCACAGATCCGCGGCTGAGAGAAATGGTTGAGGCAATCCGAACCTATGAACTCAGGTATCGTTCCCAGCCAAAAGATATCACCTTCGATGAGTTTGCCTCTATCGTCAGCCCCAATACGGTGATTGTCGATAAGGTGCTTAAGGGGGAGATGGTTATTCCTGAGTTCAGGAATTTTACCGACAGGGTTGAGACTATTTATCAGCAGACACTGAAGCACCGTGAAGGTAAGGTGGCGTCGTATATTCCACAGCTGGCCAGCGTGGAACCGGAACAGTTTGGCGTCAGCCTTTGTACCATTGATGGGCAGCGTTTTTCCATAGGGAATACCAATGCCCGTTTTTGTATTCAGTCTTGCTGCAAGCCTGTCAATTACTGTCTGGCACTTGAGGAGCATGGAGCGGATGCGGTGCATGAACATGTTAGCTGTGAGCCCAGTGGCCAGTCATTCAACGAGCTGGCGCTGAACCAGAAACTCAGGCCCCATAACCCCATGATTAATGCCGGTGCCATCATGTGCTGCTCGCTGCTCGCTGCTCAAGGCACAGGATACGCTGGCAGACCGGTTTCAATATGTGCATCAGACGTGGTCCCGCCTCTGTGCCCATGAACCCCCCGGATATGATAATGCCGTGTATCTTTCCGAAAGGGATACCGCCGACCGGAACTTTGCCCTGGCGTATTTTATGCGTGAGAGTAACGCCTTTCCTAAAAATACTGATATTCACAAAACACTGGATTTTTACTTCCAGTGCTGTTTTCTCCAGGGTACTACGGAACAATTATCAATCATGGCGGCAACCCTGGCTGGTGGAGGTGTATGCCCATTTACCGGTGAGCAGGTGTTTGCGCCGGATACGGTTCAGAAGTGCCTGTCGTTAATGTATTCATGTGGTATGTATGATTTTTCGGGTGAATGGGCCTTCCGGATTGGTTTACCGGCAAAAAGTGGTGTTTCAGGCTTGATTCTGGTGGTGATTCCTAATGTGATGGGGTTTGCCTGCTGGTCTCCCAGGCTGGACCGAAATGGTAACAGTGTCCGGGGCATCGAATTCTGTAAAGAGCTGATTAATACCTTCAATTTTCATAACTATGACAATATCAGTAGTTGTCATCACCGGAAATTTGATCCGCGCAAACAGGCTCATCAGGATCAGCAGGAGATGCTCTCAACGCTCTTCTGGGCTGCCAGTTCTGGTGATGTCAGCTGTATTCGGCGTCTTCTTGCCAGGGATGTTGATTTGAATATGTTTGACTACGACAAACGAACGGCTCTGCATATAGCCGCCTCTGAAGGGAAGGAGGAAGTGGTCAGCTTTATGCTGGCTCATGGCGCCAGGGCTGATTTTAAAGATCGCTGGGGTAACACGGCTCTGGATGATGCCAGAAGAGTAAAGCATAAAGCGTTGATCAATACGCTGGAAACAGCGCTGAAAAACTGAGCCGTTGAACATGCTACCCGTTGTCCGCCGTCCGTTGCCCGCAAAAGCACAAGCGGACTCGGCTTTTCGGGCAGCGGGCGACGTTTGTTGCCATGAGGGATTTATTTAAGGACAGCCCTTACTGATCAACTGGAAGAGATTAGAAAGCACTCTATAATTTCGCATTAAGAGTCTGCCAGTTTCATTGTTTATTACTTTTGCTGGCAGATTCCAGTGGCGCAGGGTGCCTGTTTGATCAGTAAGCTTTCAGGCTGAGATGATACCTGTTGAACCTGAAGCGGTTAGTACCGGCGTAGGAACTGCCATAAAGCGATCGTCTATACCAGCTAGAGTCATATCGGGGTTTTGTGTTTCCCGGTTGTCCGGTTGGCTATAGGTAAGGGCGGTACTGTCCTCCCCGGGCCTTTATGCGTCACGCTGTTTGTATTACTTCCTAATTACAGTGAGGATGACGTATGACCTCAATCGCAGCGCCAAGGCTTTCTCTGCTTCTTAACTGGTATGCCAACCCCTATCACACACCTGTCTTTATGGCTCATCACCTGGGCTTTTATCAAGAAGAAGGTATTTCTCCGGCCATTATGGAAACCACCGATCCCTCTGATGTGACGGATTTAATCGGTCAAAACAAGGTGGATATTGCACTGAAGGCGATGATTCATACTTATGCTGCCAGGGCCAAAGGGTACAAGGTCATTTCAACGGGAACACTGTTCCATGAACCACCGACGGGTATTATTTTTCTTAAATCAAGCGGCATTAAAGGGTTTGATGATATCCGGGGGAAAAGAATTGGCTACATTGGCCGGTTTGGAAAAATCATGATTGATGACCTTGCCCGGCGGGCGGGTATTGAATCCGGTGCTTATGAAACCGTGCGTGTTGGAATGAATGTTACGGATGCCATTATTCAGAATAAAGTGGATGCAGGCATGGGTATTGGGTGTTTTCAACAGGTAGAACTTGAGCAGGCCACTGGCAAGGAGACCGGTATATTAAGGGTTGATGAGCTGGCGGGTCTGGGATGCTGTTGCTTTTGTTCCATTCTCTTTCTGGTTCATGAGGAGTATCTGGCTGCTAATCAGGAAACCGTCCGAAGATTTATGAGAGCGACCCTGAGAGGAACGCACTGGACCCTTGAGAACCCTGACAAAGCTTATGAATTGTTATGTGACCAGATTCCGAGGCTGAGAACAGAGACGTTTAGAAAGATCTACGTCAGTTGTCTTCCTTATTTTTCCAGAGATCTGGTTAATGTGGACAGAGACTGGGATAAAGTGGGGCTTTATGCACAACAGCTTGGGATTATCGATGACGCCATGGACAATTCAAGCTGCTATACCAATGAGTATTTACCTGAGCGCCCATACTCTACTTTTCAGCCTATTGATGGAGCGTATATTTCTGAGTTAAAAGCCTCATAACACAAAGGCCGTTGTCCGCTGTCCGTTGTCCGTAAAAGCGAAGCGAGCCCGGCTTTTTCGGGCAGCGGGCAACGTTTATCAGGTGGTGATATGAGTAAACAGATTCTCGTCCTGGGCAGTATTAATGTTGACCATGTTCTGCAGGTTGATCGCTTTCCAAAGTCTGGTCAAACCGTAACGGGTACGTCATATGGCACTATGTCTGGAGGCAAGGGAGCGAATCAGGCGGTTGCCTGTGCACGCCTTGGTGGTAACACGCATATGCTTGCCTCCATTGGTCAGGATGATTTCGGGCGGGACATTGTGCAGCAGCTGTCTGATGAAGGGATTGATACCTCAGCGATCATCGAGGTGGATGGTGCTGATACCGGCGTCGCCCTGATTTTCGTCAATGCAAAGGGCGAAAATATGATTGGCATTGCAGCAGGTGCTAATAGTTGCCTCACTGAAGCGTTTGTTGATCAGAATGGTCAGTTGGTTAAGGATGTTGATTATCTACTTTTACAGCAGGAGGTTCCTGACTCTGTGAATCTTCAGGCAGTTCATATCGCCAGAAAGCATAAAACGACGGTAGTCCTCAACCCGGCACCGGGCAGTGACCTTCCTGAAAGCTTCCTTTTACTGGTGGACCTCATTACACCCAACCAGACAGAAGCTGAAATACTGACAGGCATCAAAGTCACCGGTCTCGAGTCTGCTGCCGTTGCCGCAGCGATCCTGCACGATAAGGGGATTAATAATGTAGTCATTACCATGGGGTGTAATGGTGCGTATGTGTCGTCAATGGAGTCAGGTTATCCCCGGGGTATCCTGATACCAGGGTTTCCTGTTAAAGCCGTTGATACAACCGCTGCCGGTGACACGTTTAACGGTGCTTTACTGGTGGCTCTGGCGGAAGGAAAACCATTGGTCGATGCTGCTTTTTTTGCCAATGCCAGTGCCGGGTTATCAGTGATGCGTTCAGGGTCTCAATCGTCTATACCCTACCGTTTTGAAGTGGAGCAGTTTATACAGTGTGACCAGGAAATTGCTGCTGCAGCCAGTTCTCCGCATCTCTGATGATTCCTGTGTTTTTTGATTTCAAAGCCTGGTGCAGATACTCTGTAGTCCTTGAGCCTCAAGGGATTATGATCGTTAATCGTTACTGACCAGTCATAATGAATCCAGCTTATTTATTTGGCTTTTTATTTTGAAGAAGGGAAGGTGTAGCATGCAAAACCAGCTTGACCAATTAAAAAGTATGACCAAGGTAGTGGCCGATACCGGTGATATCGAAGCCATTCGTCGATACCAGCCGGTAGATGCAACGACCAACCCGTCACTGATTCTGAAAGCTGCCGAACTGCCGGCTTATAAAGCGTTGTTTGATGAAGCTATTGCCTATGGTCAACGTTCTTCAATGGACAAAACTGGCAAAACAGAAAGAGTCCGTAATGCCTGTGACTGGTTAACGGTGGGTATTGGTAAAGAAATTCAGCAGGTGGTGCCCGGATACGTTTCTACCGAGGTGGATGCACGACTGTCGTTTGATACTGACGCCTCCATCCATAAGGCAAGACAACTGCTCGACCTTTATAAGCAGCAGGGGGCAGACAGTAGTCGGGTGCTGATCAAGGTCGCTTCTACCTGGGAGGGCATTCGGGCAGCAGAAGTTCTGGAGCAAGAGGGTATTCGCTGTAACCTGACGCTATTATTCAGCTTTGCCCAGGCTCAGGCTTGTGCAGAAGCAGGCGCTTATTTGATTTCACCGTTTGTTGGCCGGATTCTTGACTGGTATAAAAAGGCTGAAGGCCGGGACTTTTCTGCTTCTGAAGACCCGGGTGTTCTATCGGTCAGCCGAATTTACAACTACTACAAAAAACATGGTTATAAAACAGTCGTTATGGGGGCCAGCTTCAGAAATACCGGTGAAATTATTGAGCTTGCTGGTTGTGACTGTCTGACTATTGGCCCTGATCTGCTTAACCAGCTTGAAGCTTCTCAAACTCCTCTGTCTCAGAAGCTGTTTGGTGACGATCCCAGGTGTAATGAAGAGAAAGTTATTCTGGATGAAGCGGCATTTCGCTGGGCTATGAATGAAGACGCCATGGCTACCGAAAAGCTGGCTGAAGGCATCAGGAATTTTTCGGCTGATCAGGTCAAGCTTGAGAAGTTACTGTTTAATAGTCTGTAATAAGGAATTGTCGCGCAAGGTTCTCTGTAGGTCGGTTCCCCGTTCGGGGGGACCCGAGAACCTGACGGCCGACAACCGAACGTTTTGACTGTTTTATTGACCTTTTTCTCGGGCTCCCGACAACATTCCTTTAAACAGGCAACTTGCATCCTAAGCTCTGCATTCTCTTTCAAGAGCGCATCGTTCAGTAAAGTTGCAGTTACGATTTGTTTAACCAATCAACCCCACTATGAACCACTTATTTTTCTAACATCAGGAGATTTTATTATGACCTCGTTCCCACGCTCCGCGTGGTAATGCATACCGCACCCACCACAAACAAAATAACTGGCGTGAAACTCCGGCACCCCCAGACAAGTGAGGTTGTCCATCGCTCTTACCCTTTGCATGGCAATTCAGGCAGCGGGCTATTAGCAAGCCCTGAGGTTACGGCAAGTCCCGTATGCATTCCCACGCGGAGCGTGGGAACGAGGATGGCGGGAGGAATAAATTCTAGATGGAACAATGTTACCGTTCCTGGGCGAGTGATGGATTGGGATGTTATTTAATTACAATTCCTTAGCGAGATGCTGCCTGCGGCTTATCATCGGGCAATAGAAGATGCCCATGATAAAACCAACCTGCCGGCCAGCACTTTTCCAGAGCAGTATCCGTGGAGTTTCCAGCAGGCTGTGGATAAAAACTTCTGGCCTGATGACCTGGAAACCGTTATTACCCACCAATGGGATGCTGATCAGGGCTTTGATTGACACTCCTATTGCGTTATTGCTGCATAGCGCCCGGCTCACCGGCACGGAGCGCCCGGTGGATCCATATGTGTTAGCCGTTTTGTTTGAAATTTTCGATGATCTTTTCATTCAGACATGATCTTAAAAACTCATTCATTGCCGTCATGTCTGACGTTGAGTAAAAATCAAGCATAAACTGATTGAATTCCTTTTGCCGCTTTGCAGGGACATTGATGATTGGAAAGCCTTGAGAAAGGAGAATTCCGTTCATCATAAACCTTCCCATGCGTTTATTTACATCCCAAAAAAACTGAGCCCTTGCCATTCTCAGGAATGCAGTCATAGCCAAATCATAGACATCGTTACAGTCCTCAAGTTCTGACTCAATTTCAGCCCAAACCTGATTCAACTCTTTTGCGGCAGGAGGCTCATAGTCAGATCCACTGATAGTCACGTTACCAGTACGGAAAGCTCCCCACTCTAAAGCCTCTTCTTTTCCTGCGATGTTATGGATTGCTAAAGCAACATCTTTTGAAAATGAAAATTTATTCTCAGATACCAGTGAAAATAGATATTTCCAGGCATCAGCCTGGTTCAGAGCCATATTCTGATCACCGATTTTATGACCACCAACAGTGATCCCATCCAGTAGCGTTTGAATCTCTGGCAAAGTCATCGCTACTCCTTCAAGGTTTACGGCATCATAAACAAGTGAAGGAATATCACGAACGGCAAGCTGTTTGGCCATCGCACGATTAGGGCTCATTCCCCAAAGTGTATCTTTTGCCGCTGTCATTTGAGAATCTCAGGAGTTGTGTTGACATTTGCAACATTATATCTGCATGAGTCTTTATCGTCATGCTGCAGGTTAGGGTTGAGAACGGCTAACGGGGATTTGACCGGAAGGCATTCGGTCACTCCCTGCCGCATTTTTAACGACCACCAGCAAACCCCATCTGCCGCCAGGCTTCATACACTATTACCGCCACTGTATTGGACAGGTTCAAACTCCGGCTGTCAGGTAACATGGGCAATCTAAGCACCTGATCTTTTGGTAGTGAATCCAGAATCTCCGCTGGCAGTCCACGGGTTTCCGGGCCAAACAGCAGAGCATCTCCTTCCTGAAATTCGCAGCAACTGTAGTTACCGGAGCCCTTGGTGCTCAACGCCAGAACCCGCCCCGGTTTAACCGTTTCCAGAAAGCTCAGATAATCCGGATGGATCTTCAGTTCAGCAAACTCATGATAATCCAGCCCGGCCCGCTTCAGACGCTGATCGTCCAGCTCAAAACCCAGGGGTTCGATCAGATGAAGACGAAAGCCGGTATTGGCACAGAGGCGGATAATATTGCCAGTGTTTGGCGGGATTTCCGGCTGGTAGAGAACAACATCAAGCATGCAGAGTCCAATAATAAGGTGGTTAGCTCATCAATCGGGCAAGCGCTACCTGGTAAACTTCATTCTTGCTGCGCTTGCCAACAGAAATAACAGAAACGGTTACGGTTTTATCGGAAACCAAATAAACCAGTCGGTAACCCAGCTGCCTCAGTTTGATTTTGTAGAGATTGGGGGCGCCAGTCACTTTTGCAGAAGGCACATGAGGATTGCTTAATCGACGCTCCAGAAGCTTCTTAAACTGCTCTTTCACTGCCGGGTTGAGCTTACGCCACTCTTTCAGCGCAGACTTTTTAAACTCAAGCTCATAGATCATCGAGAGAAACTTTCACAGACTCCTCATCGGCCCGTTTTTTAACGAGCTCTAACAGTTCCATATCATCAATCAGTTCCATCATGGCTTCATAAGCTTTGGCGGGCACGCAGTAAAACGCGGGTTCATTACGGTTCAGCACCGCAATCGGCAGGCCTTCGCCACTGGCGACCACTTTCATGGGGTTGGCTTTCAGTTCAGAAATACTGGCGGCAATATCGGTCAGAATAAGGGAAGCCATTATCCGTCTCCTATTTTATATGACCTGATCTTAGACCTGTTAAAGAGTCTCGTAAAGCCGTTATCCTCGTTCCCACACTTTTAGGCCCTGTGGGTCCTGCGAGGGTATCGCAAAAGGCAGAATGAACGCCCAACCGTCTTTCCCGCGAAGGCGGTAATGCATACAGAACCAGCAGCCAGCACACCCTGACTGCCATACCGTGAATTTCTGCGGAGGACTGTGGAAACAAGGAAAATACTACTTATTCTTTTCTTTGCCGTGAAAGAAAAGCGTTGAACCACAAAGGCACAAAGTTTTTAAAAGTGCTTTTTTTTCATAGCCTGAGGGTGACGAACAATCGTCATGAGCATTTGTGATCTCTGTGATTTAACCCGCCTGGGTAAACCCGAGAAACATCACCAGTGTCAAAACCAGGGCGAGTAGATTACAGCCACAGCCGTAGCGGAACAGTTTATTGTCACTGCGGTTATGGTCGTAGGGGGACAGATCCATTGTCTTGAGCCTCAAATCAGGAAGTCGTACAAAGAGGTGTCTTTTAAGAATAGATTAAGAATGCCATCGTAAAGGCAGATAGTATCAGTGGCTATTTGGGGGGAGTGAATGGTCAGCTGCCCCGGCTCCCACGGGGACAGCAAAAAACATAACAATGTCGTTTACTTTACGCAGTTTCACGCCATCTTACCCGCTGAACCCGCCAAAGTTGTGTGCAATCTCATCCGACACTATATTTATGGGGCAACCTTCAACTTAAGGTTACGACTTAAAACCGTTTGAACGACCGCCTGCCAAGACTTTACCCATTCCGCTGCATGCAGCAGTAAAAGAGGTGCAGAGCAATGAAAGCCAATACTGTGCTGGCATTATTGATCGTATTGGGATTATCAGGAACCACGATTTCGACCACCGCCATGGGCGCTAAAACACGGGATAATGTTGTTGAATTCGTGTTATGGGGCTTTAACCACAACGAAACGCTGGAGAATATTTCCTACGAAGTCACCGACCATATTGAATCGCAACCGGAGACCTTTAAAGGCATTGTTGCAATTATCCCCGATGATACAACCGCAATGATTGTCGTACGGGCTGGCAGGAAAGAAAGCTACGCCGCAGCCAACCAGTTTGTCGACTGGGGAGCCAGTGCCTCACACAACATCTATAATCACCCGCCGAAAACATTGAACTTTGCGGTCATTGGCAATCTCACCTTTACCATTGAACACCCACGAACAGGGCAAAAAACAGAGTACTACCTTCCTGACTTCGTGATTGCCCAGGGGCGCGCCGGCTTTGCCAATAACTGGTGGGCCGGGAGTCGACATTGCGATTTTACCGGGAATGACACCAACAACTTTATGGACTGTAAATCCGGGTTAACGTTCTGGCGACCTGCCTTTCAATATAATCGGTTCCTGATACTGCCTGCTGGCTGACTCACTGACTGGCAGTAAATGGTGGCGGAAACCGGAACCCATTGTTTTTTTGCCACAGATGCACGGAGGAAAAGCGTTTCCTGGCCTCCTCACTCTGCGTGGGAATATAGACCAAAACACTGCTCCAATATGCGTTCCCACGGGGAACCGTAGGGATGCGCCAGAACCGTATGCATTCGAGATCAAGATACTATTCCCTCAGACTCTGCGCTGCGCCCCTCAACTCAGGTCTGTAAACTGAATAATCTGTACATTGCCCTCGGGAAATTTTGCGGTAATCTCCAGTTCGCCTCCCATGGCTTCGATGAAGTGGCGTAACGTGGAAATATACATATCGGTTCTGCGCTCCATCTTCGAAACTGTGGCTTGTTTGACGCGCAAGGTATCTGCCAGCTGCTCCTGGGAAAGTTTCCGGGCTTGCCTGAGTTCTGCCAAAGGCATGGTTTGCAACAGTGCTTCTGCTTTCTTTTCTACCGCCTGTCGTGCCTCGCTGGAAAGCCTGTTTTTTAACTGGTGAAATGATTTGGC
>NZ_JAVRMB020000328.1:0-11803 GCF_031844845.1 Endozoicomonas sp. | reverse complement strand
ACTCAGAGAGCGATGCGGGTGGCCATTTCCAGGGAGCAGGAAAGGCTTGAAGCGAATCTTCCTTTTCTTGCCAGTGTCGGTTCAACCTGTCCCTATCTTGGCCTTTTTGGAACAGTCGTAGGTATTATGAACTCTTTTCGTGGGATGGCCGTGGTTCAGCAGCCGACTCTGGCGTCTGTGGCTCCGGGTATTGCTGAAGCGTTGCTGACCACTGCCGTTGGCCTGGTTGCCGCCATTCCGGCAGTCGTCGCCTATAACCGTTATGCCTCAAGAGCTGACGCGCTTTTGTCCAACTATGAGATCTTTGCTGACGAGTTCTCAAGCATCCTTCATCGCAAAGTTTACAGTCGGACATAAAGGGATCTTACGCCCATGGCAAAGGTACGAATTCGTCGTAAGCCCATGTCTGAAATCAACATGGTGCCATTTATCGATATCATGATGGTGTTACTGGTGGCTTTTATGATCAGTGCGCCTATGTTGACCCAGGGGGTTAAGGTTGAGTTGCCAAAGACCACAAGTGACACCATTACCCCGCCTGAGGATCAGGAAATATTGATTGTTTCTGTCAAGGCCGATGGCAGTTACTTTATTGATCTTGGTTCCAGTCGAGAGAAAGCGGTTGATCTTTCTTCATTGACTGACAAAGTCGCTAAAGTGGCGAGTGCCAGACCGGACATTCAGGTATTGATTCAGGGCGATACCAATGTGGCCTATGGTTCTGTTGTTCAGCTGATGGCCGGCATTCAAAAGGCAGGCATTAGCCATGTTGGTCTGGTAACCGATCCGGTGGCTATGGAAGAGCAGTAGATGAAAAGATGGTTCAATAGCGCTTTTCCTGCCTTTTTTGCTTTTCATGTTAAGCGGGTGAGTGAAGGTTATGGTGTTGCCATAGCCTTGTCTCTGGTTCTGCATATCATGATGTTCACTTTATTGGTGGCGAAGTGGGATGCAGAGTCCAGTGTAAAGATAACGCCGCCGATGCCCATTAGCGCAGCCCTTGTAACGTTGCCCGGGCCTGTTGCAAAGCCCCAGCCGGTCAGGAAGTCTGAAACGCAGGATTTGGCGGCAAAAAAGCGAAAAGATGAAGCCAGAAAACAGGCAGAAGTAAAGAAGCGAGCTGAGGCTAAAAAGAGAGCTGAACAGCAGCGCAAGGAGAAAGCGCTGGCATTGAAACGGGAGCAGGAACAGGAAAAGAAAGAAGCGCTTCGTAAAAAAGAAGCAGCGGCCCGTGAGTTGCGAGAGCAAGAGAAACGGCGACAGGAGAAAGCGCAACGCCGTAAAGAAGAGGAAGCGCGGGAGCAAGCTTTGGCAATGGAGCGGCAGGCCTTACAAGAGGCGCAACAGCTTGAATATGATCAGCTGGAAACGGCTAAATACTCCGCCTTAATAGAAAGCCTGACTGCCCGATATTGGAATCGCCCCCCCAGCGCCCGTAACCATATGTTGGCAACGGTTCAAATAAGCCTTTCCCGTTTTGGCGATATTATTGATATCAGGTTGGTGAAATCCAGTGGTAATGATGAATATGACCGCTCGGTCACACAGGCTATTCGGTTAGCGGCTCCTTTTTCGGAGTTAAAAAATCTTGATGGCAGGATTTTTGATCAATATTTCCGACGAATTACTTTTAATTTCAGCCCTGAGGATCTGGTGAGATGAGGCATTTATTTAAAACGGTTTTATTCTTTTACTGCCTTTTCTGGGGGCTTATTGCTCAGGCTGAGCTGGTTATTGAAGTGACCCGGGGGAATGATAAGGCGGTATCCATGGCCGTGTCCCCATTCAGCTGGAAGGGCGATAAAGTCCTTCCGGAAGACCCGGCGGCTATTATTGATAATGACCTGAAACTCAGTGGCCTTTTTAAAGCGATGCCTCGAGCCAGTATGCTCAGTTTTCCTGCTAATGAGCCGGAGGTTTACTACCGTGACTGGAAGGTATTGGGTGCTTCTTACCTGGTGACTGGCCAGATATTGCTGAAAGACAGTGCTTATACCATGAACTATCAGCTTTATGATGTCATTCGAGGCAAGCGTATTGCTAAAGGTGGATTTACCGGTAACAGTGCCCAGCTCCGTGCGATGTCACATCGTGTCAGCGATGCTATTTATGAAAAAGTTACCGGCTTACAGGGTGATTTTTCTACCCGGATTCTTTATGTCACGGCACAGCGACACGATGCGAAAAGAACGGATTACCAGCTGAATTATGCGGATGCGGATGGCAAACGAACCCGTAAAGTATTCAGTTCAACTGAACCTGTTTTGTCGCCTAGCTGGTCACCGGACGGAACTAAAGTCACCTATGTTTCCTTTGAACAGGGGCGACCCGCAATATACCTGCAGGAACTGGCTACGGGTAAGCGCAAAAAGCTGACGGGCTTCAGGGGGCTGAATAACTCTCCGGTCTGGGCGCCTGATGGTAAATCCATTGCCATGGTGCTTTCCAAAGATGGCAATCCGGATGTGTATGTTCTCGATCTGGCCACCAATAAATTCAGCAATGTAACCAGGCATTATGCGATTGATACCGAGCCGGACTGGATGCCGGATGGGAAGAGTTTTATTTTCACTTCCAATCGCGGGGGGAGCCCTCAGGTTTATCAGCAGGATATCAGTCGAAAAAGTAATGGTGAGTTTATTTCACAAGGTAAGCCTCGTCGCCTGACCTTCGAAGGACGGTTTAATGCCCGTGCTAAAGTTTTCCCTGATGGGAAGTCTCTGGCGCTGGTTCATAAAGGTCAGGGAGCAGCTGATTTCAATATTGCGATCCTTGATCTGGATACCGATCGACTGCGGCTACTGACCTCTTCAAAGCTGGAAGACTCTCCAAGCATTGCGCCTGGTGGTCGTCGGTTGATTTACTCGGTTCAGGGTGGCAAACATGGTGAGCTGGGAATTGTTTCTGCGGATGGTCGAGTGAAGCAGCGTCTGCCTTCTGCTGAGGGTGATGTCAGGGAGCCTGCATGGGGACCCGGTACTAAGCTCAGATAAGCCTTTTTAAGAGAGTCGCTACCCGCTTCCCGCTTCCCGCTTCCCGCAAAAGCGCAAGCGATCCTGACTTTTTCGGGCAGCGGGAAGCGGGCGGCGGGAAGCGTTCGTTGAAATGGGAAAGTTAATTAAGGACGGTTTCTAATTGCCCTGCTGATTTCCCGGCTTGCTGCTATGATCGTTTAATCAATTCTCATTTTTTTGGTAGCCCTTTTTATGAGGAAGTCTTATCATCCCTTGCTGTTCGGGCTGTCTGAGCTAGTCTGGCGTCCTAAGTTCTGATAGTGTACTGCACAAGTTTTTAAAACCCCGTAGAGAATGACTGGAGTTGAACATGCAAATCGGTAATGTTGTAAAAGCTGCTTTTATGGCAGCAGCTGCTATCTGGTTGGCAGGCTGTGCTTCCAAGAACGAGCCAACCATGGCAGAAACCCAGCCACCGGTTATCACTGTTGAAGAAGAAGTGCTGGTTGAAGTTCAGCCCGTTCTGGATCCGGCGGTTCAGGCGGTTGTCGATAGCGGCAGGATTGATGAGTCTCCCGAAGCGATTCAGGCTCTGCTTGAAAAGAATGTTTACTTTTTTCCATTTGATAGTTCAAAACTGGGTGACGAAGCCTACAAATCTCTGGATGTCCATGCTGCATACCTGACTTCTGATATGGGCTACATGAAAAACATCGTGATTCAGGGGCACACTGACGAGCGTGGTACCCGTACTTACAACCTGGCTCTGGGTGAGCGTCGCGGCAATGCTGTGAAGGATTACCTGGTTGCTAAAGGTGTAGCTGCTAACCGTGTTGAAGTGATCAGCTTTGGTTTTGAAAAGCCTCTGGATCCAGAGCACAATAGCACTGCATGGGGTATGAACCGTCGTGCTGTTATTATCGTTGAATAAAAGCTGAGTAATCTTTGGTTCCGAATGGGGGTTGAATGAGTACAGGTAAAACAAACCCAAAAAAGGCTTTTGGACTGCTGGCGTTGCCTTTATTGCTTGCCAGCACTTTGAATAGTGATATTCAGGCAGCACCCGCGCCTGTTGAAGAGTCTAAACCTATGGGGGGGGACTCATCTGAAGTGAGAACTGTGGTCAGTAGAATTTCAGATGAATCTGTAACGATTTCACCCTCAGCTGGTTCTCTTGGTAACAAGAAGGATGGAGAGATAAACGGCACAGCGCATCTGCTCAATACCATTGATCAGGTGCGTCAGGAAATGATGGAAATGAGAGGCCAGCTTGAAGAGCAGGCTTTTCGTATTGAGCAACTTCAGCAGGAAGGCAGGGACAGGTATCTGGACCTTGATGAGCGTATTTCCCGTCTGAATGATCAGGGTCATAGTGTTAAGGGTGGAGCGAGTGGTTCTTCCGTTGCAGCCCTGCAATCGCCGATGGTAAATAATCCGGTGACAGCTCCCTCAGAAAAAAGCGATCAATCCCCATTAAAAGCTGAAGAGGCGGCCTACCAGTCTGCATTTGCTTTAATCCGATCCAAACAGTTTGATCAGGCAAAAGAGGCGCTTCAGCAGCAGCTCATAGCTTATCCCCAGGGGCGTTATGCAGATAATGCCTACTATTGGCTTGGTGAGGTCGATATGGCTCAGGGTCGATATGATGAAGCCCGGGATTCTTTTCAGGTGGTATTGAGTGATTTTCCCAAGAGTCCAAAGATTCCCGATGCCAGTTATAAGCTTGGCAGGGTCTATGATTTGCTGGGCAATCAGAAAAAAGCCAAAGAACTCCTGAAGTCGGTAGTCCGACAGTATCCGGAGAGTGCTGCATCCCGCCTCTCTGATACGTATCTCAGGACTATGGGTGGCTCCTGACTCTTCTTCGGTGCAGGCTGCTCTCCTGCACCACTACGTGTTAATTCTCTTCGTTTTGCTTCTTCATACTTTCCCAATTTTTATTCTGTTAAAAAGTACTATTTTAAGAGGATGCATGGTCCGGCAGGCTCTCTGCTATTCTGGTAACTTTGCCTGAGCAGGCATTTTGATGATTCGAATTTCAGAAATATTTTATTCTCTCCAGGGGGAGACAAGAACAACAGGCCTGCCTACTGTGTTTATCCGGCTGACCGGTTGTCCATTACGGTGCACCTGGTGTGATACGGAGTATGCTTTTAAAGGCGGTGATTTATTATCGTCGGATGCAATTTTGGATAAAGTCTCTGAGTATGCTCCAAAATATGTCACAGTTACCGGTGGTGAGCCGCTTGCTCAGCGAGAATGTCACCAGTTGTTGAAGCTTCTGGCCGATCGGGGTTATGAAGTCTCCCTTGAAACCAGTGGCGCTATTACCCTGTCAGAAGTGGATCCAAGAGTGGTTAAGGTTATGGATCTTAAACCACCTGCTTCCGGTGAATCACATCGAAACCTCTATGAAAATATCCGGTTTCTGGATAAGAAAGATCAATTAAAGTTTGTGATAGCAGATCGAGGTGATTATGACTGGTCTGTTTCCAAGATGATTGAATATGATTTGGCTGGCAGAGTCTCTGATGTTCTTTTTTCCCCGGTCAGTGGAGAGATGTCAGCACAGTCGCTGGCCAGCTGGATTCTTGAAGACCGGCTTCCGGTAAGATTTCAATTGCAGCTGCATCGTATGATCTGGGGTGATAAGCCTGGTGTTTGAGTTTGGCCAGGTTGGGATGTCAGGTATTGTTGGGAGTTAGAGGGTGTTGCAGATGAAGAAAGCGGTTGTGTTGCTCTCAGGTGGTTTGGACTCGGCCACCGTACTGGCTCTTGCAGCTGAGCAAGGGTATGAGACTTTTTCCATCAGCTTTGATTATGGGCAGCGTCACCATGCTGAGCTGGAAGCATCCCGTCGTATAGCGGATGCTTTGGGTGTCAGAGAACATAAGGTTATAAAGCTGGGGTTGACGGATATCGGCGGCTCAGCATTGACCGATGAAGATATTGCAGTACCGGACTTTGGTGACCCCCTCAAAGAGACAGAAAGCACTGTTCCAGTCACTTATGTTCCTGCAAGAAATACGATTTTTCTATCCCTTGCCCTTGGCTGGGCGGAGGTACTGGGTGTCCGTGATATTTTCATTGGCGCCAATGTAGTTGACTACTCTAATTATCCGGATTGTCGCCCTGAATACCTGAAGGCTTTCGAGGAGTTGGCTAATCTTGCGACCCGGGCTGGAGTGGAGGGTGACCACTTTCGAATAAGAGCACCTTTGTTGAATTTAACCAAGGGCGAAATTATTTCAGAGGGAGCAAGGCTTGGCGTGGATTATGGAATGACAATTTCCTGTTATCAGGCTGATGATCATGGCGTTGCCTGCGGTGTATGTGATAGCTGCAGTTTCAGGCGTAAAGGCTTTCTTGAGGCAGGTGTTCCTGACCCAACCCCTTACCGTACCGTTATTTGAAACTGTGTGCTGGTCAAGGATTTGTCCTGGAATAATATCTGCATTTTATTAAAGCTTGCGAAGCCCGCTTCCCGCATAAGCGGAGTCGGCTTTTTCGGGCAGCGGGCAGTGTTTGTTGATAAGGGCCTTTTCGTTTCTGTGGTCCTTGAGTAATCTGTGAGCAGATTGCTTATTAATCTGCTTGTAAAACAAATTCTACTGCGTATAATTTCCCGGATCGGGTCGTTAGCTCAGTTGGTAGAGCAGTTGGCTTTTAACCAATTGGTCGTAGGTTCGAATCCCACACGACCCACCATTTCTCTCATTCCCTTCTTTTAGTTTTATCCCTGTATATCCGTAAGAATCTTCAATAGTGAGTGCTGATGCAGGGGCTTGTCTGTGTTAGACTGCGTGCCAAATTTTTAAAAATGCCAGCTTTATGAATGCAGTGATAGACAGAGAACTCGTTCAGGGCCATTTGCAGAAGGCTCTATCACCGGTGAACCCGGTTGAAAAGGAAGCCAAGAAGGCCAGAATTAAAAACCTTTTGAAAGAAAAGGGTGCCGTTCTGATTGCTCACTATTATACAGATTCTGTCGTTCAGGAGCTGGCTGATGAGACTGGCGGTTTTATCGCTGACTCATTGGAAATGGCTCGTTTTGGTGCCCGGCATGACGCAGAAACACTGATTGTGGCTGGTGTTCGCTTTATGGGGGAAACGGCCAAAATCCTGAGCCCTGAGAAGCAGGTACTGATGCCAACATTAGAAGCTGAGTGCTCTCTTGATCTGGGTTGTCCGGTTGAAGAGTTTTCTGCTTTTTGTGATCAGTACCCTGACCGTGAAGTTGTCGTGTATGCCAATACTTCTGCAGCGGTGAAGGCCAGGGCGGACTGGGTGGTGACTTCAAGCTGTGCTATCGACATTGTTGAAAGCCTTGATGCCCAGGGCAAGGGCATTGTCTGGGGGCCGGATAAGTATTTAGGTAGTTATATCCAGAAAAATACCGGTGCAGATATGCTGCTCTGGGATAGTAGCTGTATTGTCCATGAAGAATTCAAGGCAAAAGGTATTCTTGATCTCAAACAGGTTTATCCGGATGCTGCCATTCTGGTTCATCCAGAGTCACCGGATTCTGTCGTGGACATTGCTGATGTGGTCGGTTCCACCAGCCAATTGTTAAAAGCCACTCAGGAAATGTCCAACAATACATTTATTGTCGCCACTGACCGTGGGATTTTCTATAAAATGCAGCAGGCGTCTCCGGACAAGCGTTTTTTGGAAGCACCTACCGGGGGCAGCGGTGCGACTTGTCGCAGTTGTGCCCACTGCCCATGGATGGCGATGAATACGTTGGATGCTTTGCTGGATTGTCTGGAAAATCCGGGTGATCTGAATGTGATCGAGGTCAGCAATGGGTTACGTGAAGGTGCGTTGAAGCCTCTTAAGAGAATGCTCGATTTTACAGCTTCCCAATAGTGAAGGGGCGGGTATGTTTTTACCGGCGGTAATCACTGCGATTCAAAAATGAAGTTTGGTTCCCCAACGGACAGCACCCTCAAGGGTGCCGTCAGTGATTCAGCTGGCTCTCCTTGAATGATACTTGAAAGTCTTGATGCCAGAGTGATGGCCAGCTGCCGCCAGAGTATGGGCATGATCAGGTATAGAGGGAAATCACTTTAAATTGTTAAGGTAATCCTGGTGATTCAGCCAGGCAAAGCCCATTTGAAAGGCGCTTTCCTGAAACTTCTTTAAACCTGCTTCTTTCATATCAATGTATATCGGTGTTTTCTTAATTTGTTCCTTAATAAGCGCAGGAGCAACCAGATCTACATTGAGTTCCGGAATCAGCTGGATAGCGGATTCAAGTTTGAAGCCAACGGCACCTCCTGCAAATTTCCCTTTTTTAGGACGTTCACGGATGATCACATCCTGAACATTGTAGTCTTCCAGCAGTTTGCGAAAAGAAAACTGAAAGCCTTTCATGTCTTCAGAACTATCCGGGTTTCTGATGGTGATTTTTTGTTGACGGCAGTCGTGTATATCAAACAGGCCATCTTTTGACAGAGACAAAATACAGAGCACAGCATCGCTGCCTTGCATATCTACACTGCAGATCTTCATAAGGTTACTCTTGTTACACAGGCGCAAAAGGTGGGCATTATACGCTAAATTGCTTTGGGATTGGCGCTCTGGTGCAGTCAATCACTGATATCCAGTCTGAACGATTTTTGACTTTTATAATGAGATTTTACAGGCTCAGTGCATCATTGATGCCCGTTGTCCGCTTTCCGTAGTCCGTTGTCCGCAAAAGCGCGAGTGATTCTTGCTTATTCGGACTACGGATTACGGATTATGTTTGTTGAAATGAGGGGGTTATTTCAGGACAAATCCTAAGTCAGTGGTGCTTGCCATGAGCCTGTAATTCGAGCGTTTAACTGTTCCTGATTTTCTGACGGTAATTTTGCATATTCGTCAGCTTCTGCTGTAGCTTGGACTTCAAAGAGAAGTTATCCCCTGCCATTTTTACTGCGTACTCAAGATGTTTGATGGCGTCATCTGTGTTTCCGTTCAGGAAAAAATATTCTGCCCTGGATTGATGAAGCCCAACAATATCATCAGCCAGACCCTGAACTTCTGCCAGCTCAAACCAGATATCAGGATCATCGGGGCGTAGACGACTGAGTTTAAGTAATTCGTTACGGGCTTCGATATAGTTCTGCTGTTTAAGCAGGATTTCAGCCCGTGTAGCAAGAAGAGGGTAGCTGTCAGGGTTGATGCTTAAGGCCTGATCAATGCGTGCAAGGCCCTGCTTTGCCTTTCCTGCTTCGGCTTCAAGGGTTGCCTGGGTCATAATCAGGTGGGGATTATCAGGGTATTTCTGCATCAGCAGTTTCATCTGATGTTCTGCTTCTTTGAAATCTCGAGTTTGCATACTGGTTAATACCAGCCCGTAGCGAGTGCTTGCGCTCTTTATTTTCGAGCCGGAGGTTAAGCCGGAATTTAATTCTTTGCTGAGTTGTCTGGCCATTTCATGATGATTATTACTGTTTAGTACAGCCGCACGCATTCTCATAAAATGGTAATTCAGAGAGCCTTGGCCGGTTGTTAATTTTTGGGCTGACATCTGATCGGCACGAGCGCGGGAATCAGCAATTCGGTTTTCTGTCACAGGGTGTGTGAGCAGGAACTCGGGTGGTCGACTACCATAGCGGCTGGATTTGTTCATTTGCTCAAAGATTTCTGGCATTGCCTGAGGGTCAAAGCCCGCTTTGGCCAGGGTGGTAATGCCAAGATTGTCTGCTTCCCGTTCAAATTGACGACTGAAGCGAAGTTGTGAGCTTTGCATGCCGGCAACCGTTGATGTGAGTGCTGCAGCACCGGCATCCCCACCTACAGTAGCCATAATCAGGATGGAGCCAAGAATGGCAGCAGCCGTCGGGATGCTCTGGTTGCGTGCTTCTTCTACATTACGGGCATAGTGTCGTTGGCTCAGATGTGCCAGTTCGTGTGCAAGTACGGCGGCAAACTGAGCTTCTGTTTCTGCATTGAGAAACAGTCCGGTGTTGACGCCAACAATACCGCCTGGCGCGGCAAAGGCATTGAGTACCGAGCTGTTAATGACCAGGGGAACAAGCCGGTGATCCTGAAGCTCACTGGAAGCAGCCAGTCGGAATATCAGGTTTTCCAGATAGTCTTTTAATTGTGGGTCAGAGACCATGGGGGTCTGATTACGAAGGATTTTCAGCCATGATCGTCCCAGTTGATATTCTTCCTGTTGGGAAATGATACCGGAAGCGGTATCACCCAGGCTCGGCAGATTCAGGGTGCTGGTCACTGCAGAGTTCGTAAAGGCGGCGCCGGAGAAAGTAGTCAGCACAGTAGTCAATATTAGCGCTGACAGAAAGCCCACTGGTTTCATAGAATATCCATACTCGTGTTTTCTGCGGTACACTTTATCACGAAACTATTTATTTCGAAGGTTATTAGGAAGATCATCACGAAAGCGAAGCTATTATAAAAATGGTTGATCATGGGGAGGACCTTACCTCTTTTGGGCGTTTGCCCGTTAAAGTGCTTACACAGTTTTGACGCTTTAATTAATAGATGTTCCAGCTTTATTGCAGATATATAAAAGTGAAGTGTGATCTCCTGTCGCTGTATCAAGAGTGTATCAAGAGTGTATCAAGAGTGTCTCAAGAGAATGATGTCGTTATGATGGATGTTGATCAGGCTGTTGACCAAGAGATTGATCTTAAGGGCATGAGCTGTCCACTGCCTTTGTTAAAAACAAAACAGGCATTAAGCCGGATGCAGTCAGGGCAGGTTATTAGAGTGTATGCTACAGATCCTGGCTCTGTCAGAGATTTTTCCAGCTTTGCCAAAATCAGTGGTCATATCCTGATTGCCAGTGAAGAAGATCAGGGCGTTTTTATTCATACATTGCAGCATAAATAAAACAGGCTGAAGTTGGTGACTTGAGTCAATGACAAGCAACGGAGCAATTGATGCTGAATGTGATTAAGGGGTGGCTGCACAGCTATCTTTCAGACCAGGAAGCGATCGTTCTTCTGGTTATTTTACTGGTTGGCTTTGTTGTTGTCCTGACCATGGGAGCAATGCTGGCACCGGCACTGGCCGCATTGATATTTGCTTTTTTGATGCAGGGTCTTGTTAGTTGGCTTAAGCGGCGAAATCTACCTCATTTATTGGCGGTAAATCTGGTGTTTACCGGGTTTATAACAGCGCTTTTAGTGGTGATTTTTGTCGTTGTTCCACTGGTCTGGGAGCAGATTACGCATCTGTTAAATGCCATGCCTGGCATGATGCGTGAAGGTCAGGCGCTGCTGGTGAGCTTGCCAGATTTATATCCGGGTTTTGTTTCCGAGTCCCAGGTGGGTTTGCTGGTTACCACCATTAATAAACACCTTGCAGATTTCGGTCAGAAGGCATTTTCTTTTTCGTTATCCAAGCTGTCGGGTATTGTTGCCTTACTGGTGTATCTGATTCTGGTGCCTATTCTGGTATTTTTCTTTTTAAAAGATAAAGATGTCCTGCTTGGCTGGATGGCTGGTATTTTACCCAGACGTCGTCGTTTGCTTGACCAGGTGGCTGATGAGATGAACGACCAGATCGCCAATTATATTCGTGGTAAAGCCATCGAGATTGTGATTGTCGGTGGGGTCAGTTATGTGCTTTTTGCCATTCTGGGAATGAGTTATTCCGCGTTGCTGGCCGTGATGGTTGGCTTTTCGGTTGTGGTGCCATACATCGGCGCGACGGTAGTCACCATTCCTGTAGCGATTATTGGTTTCTTCCAGTGGGGGATGGGTGACCAGTTTCTGATTCTTATGGTGGGTTATGCCATTATTCAAGCGCTTGATGGGAACGTACTGGTCCCGTTACTTTTCTCGGAAGCCGTTAACCTGCACCCTATTGCAATTATTCTGGCGGTTCTG
>NZ_JAVRMB020000327.1:0-18843 GCF_031844845.1 Endozoicomonas sp. | reverse complement strand
GATAAAGGTTGAATCAATTGAGTTCTGAAGCGCCTGATATTGTTAACTGCTTTCCAGAAAAGCCTTTGCCCTGGCAGGATACCCAGTGGCACCCGCTGATTCAGCGATTTCAGTCCGGTCTGCTTGCTCATGCCTTGTTGCTTAAAGGTGCGCCGGGTATCGGCAAAGGCTTTTTTGCCAAAGCGCTTGCTGCTCGTGTGCTTTGTAATCAGGCGGGTGTCTCCTATGCCTGTGGTCATTGTAAAAGCTGCGAGCTGGTAAAGGCAGGAACTCATCCTGATTTGCTGGAGGTTCAGCCTGAGTCGGCTGGCAAGCCGATCAAGATTGATCAGATTCGTCGGGTGAATGAGTTTGCCCGTAAAACGGCTCAGCAGGGTGGTCGCCGGGTTATCGTTATCAATCCGGCTGAGGCGATGAATATCAATGCGGCCAATGCGTTATTGAAAAGTCTGGAAGAGCCTGGTGAAAATACGCTGTTCATTCTCGCCAGTGCCCGTTCCGGAGATATGCTGGCAACGATTCGAAGTCGCTGCCAGATGGTCACGTTCTCTGTGCCAGAGAGAGCCGGGTCAATGGCCTGGTTATCTGATCATATTGCCGACCCGTTGATCGTGGAGCAGCTGCTGGACCTTGCTTCAGGTTCGCCGATGACTGCGCGGTCGATGTTTGATAACGGTACTCTGGCCATTCGGGGACGCTTGATTAATGCCATGCCGGAACTGTTTCGGGGTAATCTGACTCCCGTAGAAATGGCCAAGGATTGGCACACCAGTAACCTGACTGAGCTGTTAGCCTGGATGGGGAGCTGGCTGGATGATGCTGTAAAACTTAAACTGACCGCCGATGAAAGCAGTATCAGAAATCGTGACCTCATTAGAATGCTGGACTATCTTGCTAAGAAAGTTGAGGCTTCTGATCTGTTGAAGTTGCGGGACAAAATCATGCTTCAGCGACAACAGTTGCTCGAGGGCGCCAATCTGAATAGCCAGATGCTGATGGAAGGGGTGTTCAGTGATTATCTTGAGTTACTGATATAGCTTAAAAGATGGTGGTAACCAGATCATTGTAAGCGATCATTTTTTTACAGAATAGAAGGAGAGGATTGTCATGGGAAAAGGGATGCAGGGATTGATGTCTCTGACCATTCGGGACACGGCATCGCTCTATGAAGCCTATATGCCTTTTATCAGCGGTGGCGGTCTGTTTGTTCCAACCCATAAGCATTATAACCTGGGTGATGATGTGTTTATCCGTCTGACGCTGATGGATGAGCCGGAAAAGATTCCTGTACCGGGTAAGGTGGTTTGGGTTACGCCAATGGGGGACCAGGGTAGGCGGCAGGCAGGGATTGGTATTCAGTTTAATGATCCAACGGACAGTGTCAGGACTAAAATTGAAACCTATATCGCGGGAGTTCTGGCTTCTGATCGACCGACCAATACGATGTGATTGTGATCTGCTGTTACGAGGAGCGATGGTTGTGGCAGGCTGTTAGCTGGTACCCTGACTGTCCGGTTTTCCGGCTGAGACCCGATGATAGCAATATTACTGTCACTTTCAGGTACGAATCCTTGATTAATGATTGATGGTAGTTGTCTATAGGTTGTCAGAGTGACCGGTGGTTTTTTATCGAAGCCTTTGGTTGTTGATTCGGTTTGCGCCAGACCGGGGGAGAACGTCAGGCTTTTCACTGTTCTGGGGCGAGGCAGCTTTTCCATAAGCAGTGTCGTGAGTGCTACCGCGATGCCTGAGCTTAAAACGACCGCAGAATTATAGGTCAGATTTTTAAGGAAGTTTATATAATAGCTATCTTGTTCATCAATAGGTAGCAGGTACTCCAGCGCGGTTTGTGCGAGAGTTTCTGTGATACACGCCGTAGCTATTGTGAGAAACAGTCCTGGTTTGGTTTTGAGCTGTTTTACACATCTGCCAATGAATGTGGCGCCTTGTTCAGCCCGGATTCTCTCTTCATTATTATCAATAGTGATGATGGTGGAAAGGGGAGATTGCTTAGAAATATACATGAACGAAGCCTGATTGAGAGTTAATTAAAGCGTGAACTCATCATTCAGCGAGCGGTAGCAATAAGCGTACGCTTGGCTGTGCTCTTGTTAAAAAGCACCACATAATTCTTCTTTCTTATATGTGAAAATACTTTTTACAGCTTTCAGTAATTATCTTTTGGGTATTTTCAGGCTGTTACCCCATAGAATAGTGCTGGTGAAAGAATATTTTCTTTTTTTTGGAGTTCGGTATGTTTATCGATTCCCATTGTCATCTTGATCGCCTTGACCTGAGTGGTTACGGAGGTGATCTTGATCAGGCGGTAGAGGCGGCCAGACAGGCTGGTGTGGATCGCATGCTCTGCATTGGTATAGATCTGGAAAATGGTCGAAAAGTGGTTGAGCTGGCAGAGCGATACGAGGATGTCTATGCCTCCGTTGGTGTGCACCCGCTGGACTGCAAGGAGATTGTGCCGGATATTGATGCGGTGCGTTATCTGGCTGAACATAAGAAGGTCATTGCCATCGGAGAGACCGGGCTTGATTATTATTACGCCACTACTGAAGGAGTGCAGGCGGTTCAGCGGCAGTCGTTTATCAACCATTTGCAGTTGGCTGCCGAACTTCAGTTGCCGGTTGTCGTGCATACCCGTGATGCACGGGAAGATACCATCGACTTTATCCGGGAGTATGGTTCAAAAGAGTCTGCGGGTGTTTTGCACTGCTTTACTGAATCTCTGGAAATGGCGAAGGTCGTCCTGGATCTGAATTACTATATTTCCATTTCCGGCATCGTTACTTTTCGAAATGCTGCTGCATTGAGGGAAGTAGTGCGATATCTCCCAATGGACCGGCTGTTGATTGAGACGGACTCTCCTTATCTGGCGCCTGTTCCTCATCGGGGGGAATCGAATGAGCCGCGTTTTGTGGCAGATGTTGCCCGCTTTATTGCGGGTCTGAAGGGGGTGACACCTGAAGAGCTTGGACTGAAAACATCAGAAAACTTCTTTCGGCTATTTTCAAAAGCGTTTTGATTTTAAACGAC
Organism: Endozoicomonas sp.; assembly: GCF_031844845.1. GTDB lineage: Bacteria > Pseudomonadota > Gammaproteobacteria > Pseudomonadales > Endozoicomonadaceae > Endozoicomonas. The sequence goes on along the minus strand of NZ_JAVRMB020000327.1, from coordinate 15,795 downwards.
ATTTAACAATTACAAAAACGGCTTGTCAGGAAGCTCAGGAACCTGGTCGGCATAGTTTGTTAAATAGTACACTGCTTTTCAGGGTAAGCGCTTGGGGTTGGTGCTTACTGATGAAGTGAAATTTTTAATGACAGGATGAAACCTTTTCCTCAATGCGTTGTCCTACCTCGTGGAGAGCAACAGGCTCCTTTTAGACGTCAACAGATGTCAAATTATGCGTCCTCCTATTCAACAATACTGTGGACAGTTTTTCGAGAACTCAATGCACGTGGCTCAAGGCCTGAGCAGTAGGGCTGGCATTTATTGGCAAGTCTGGTGTTTCCCCGAGTTGCCAAAAAGTACCCTGTATAGCCACAGCCCCCGGAATGCCTGGGTTAAAACTGTCCGAAGTATTGATTCAACTGGTTGCTAGTAAGTCGCCATGTTTTGATGTCTTGTATCCTGGGTTTTTGGAAAGGCAGTATTGTATAAAAGCTTGTGTCTAAAAACCGGAAAAGAGTCAATGCCAGAGGTAGGTTCGATGGATGGGTTTTCTGTTTTACAGTCATCAAACTACGATTCAGGCCTTAATCACCGGACATTTTCTGCGTCAAATTCTGGCAGTGATGGATGTCATGTCAGGACGGTTTTCGGGCGATTTTGTACGCAGAAGAAATCAATACCTGCGCGAATGAAGACGAATGAAGTGCCTGTCAGCTCGCAGTCCCACGCTGAGCTGTCAGCATTCCGAATAACATGTCAGCATCCTATGCGGAATCTTAATTGTCTAAAACTTGCGCTTGAGCCATTGCTGAATAACAAAACAAGAGAGTTGTTGTGTTATATACAGGGAAGGGAAAGTCCTGGGCGACGACCTGTGGAAGGTCCGAAGGCTTCAGATTTCGATCTAGTCTTCGGGGAGCTTAATATTGGTTATGAGCCCTCTCTGCTAAGAAGCTTTTCCCGTCTGTGGAATGGCGATACGTCCGTTGAAAAACCATTGCTCAATGCGACCAAAAATCTCTGCAGGGCGTATCCTGAGAACACCATTGGGGAAATGATAGATCAGCTGCGCTCCAGCACCGAAGAAGATCTCAGTGCAGACGGGCGGATGTGGCTGACGTACCTGAATAATGATTATTGGGCTGATGCAGGGGGAGAGGAAGCGTGTGAGGACGAGCTATTTTCATCTTGTGATTCTGTGAGTTCGAAATGCAGTTGGGGCTCCCTGGTCTGGGGGGCGTATGCTTTATTGCTTCTTGGTCAGGTCGGGAGTGGGGCGGCAACACCTCACTCCTCCCGCTCATCAGGTCCCGGGCGGGGAGGGATGGCATTGGCCGCAAATTCTACCCTGTTGAAAGGATCTGTTGAGGTGGAAGATCCGCATTCCGGGGAAAAGCGGGGAGGGACAGTTGATAAGTCATCGAATGATTTGCTCTGTCGGCACTTGATGCATGCCAGGGTTGGGCAAGAATTCATTACTCTCCGTACGTCAAGCTCCCATGATATCAGCCGAGCCTATCGTGAGACTTATGGGACACTGGGGCTGCGTCCGATTAATAGTAGCTTCAATGGTAGCTGTCTTGACGCAAGCGGTTTGCAGAAAAAGCTGCAGGGCCTGAAATCAGCATTGATTAATCGGGAGGCAATGCTTATTGATGGTCCTGATTTTCGGCCCTGCATCCATAAGGGCAAAGAATTCCTGGCTACTGAAGGTGCACAGAAGCGTGATCTGATTGCCCGGACAAATGATTTTAACCATTACTATACCCAATGTTCTGGAAAGTCCTCATTATTTCCATCAGATCAAATGGTCAAGAGTTCAAAGTCAGCTAAGTTCTCCAAATATGACGAGATGCAGGAAATTGTTGACCAGCTTGAAAAAATTGCAGGCGCCAGCCAGACGGTAAGTCTGGCTAAAAATACCCGAAAAAACAGAAGTCCCGACTGTCAGCAAATGGGCGTTGTGCAACTTCCCCGCCACTTGAAACAGCTGGTTGACGAGAAGGGAGTTCAATGGGTCACACAGGTTGCATACCAATCTTTAAGCGATGATCTGACGGATTTAGTCAAGATGTTAAAGGTGTCGTTGTCCAAAGGGGCTGAGGATTCAATTCAGAGTTCAGAATTGGAGTACCTCCGGGTTCCTTTGGACACGCTGAACGCTGCTCTGAAAACGCGACAAAAATTTCTCGCTGGTGGAGAATATTTCAAACCCTGTACGACGATGGACGGACAGCCGTTATTGGCTACTGACCGTGAACAGAGAGAACACCTGGCATTTATGATTTATAATGTTGCACACGAGCGTGACGTTCTGCTTTGCCAGCATGGGAGTTTGCTGGACAGTGATCGCATCTCATCATCAGACGCATTTTTTACCCGCCTGCCTGTCAGGATTCCAGAAACGTCGGGAGAGGCACGGCAAGTTATCCCATTAATGGCTAAAATCAAAAAGATAAATGGACTGATTGAGGATAGTATCCGTGCGTCAGAAGGGGAAAGCAGGGTCAGGCCTTCTTCCGCCAGTGTTGCGTCAGAAGCGGAGTACACGGTTATGCCTTCTTCCCCCTGTCCTTTACGGGGGTACGTGCCGCTTACCGGACCCTTGAAACGGCTGGTTAACGAGAAGGGTGTTCAATTGGCTGCACAGGTTGCGTACCAGTCTTTGCATGATGATTTGACGGATCTTGTCAGAATATTAAGGACGGCGTTGTCCAAAGGGGCAGGCTATTCAATTCAGGGCTCGGAATTGGAGTACCTTAAGAACAACATTTTGGACTCGCTGAACATTGATCTGAATACTCGAAAAATGTTTCTCACCGGTAACTGTACGACGATAAATGGACAGTCTTTATCAGACGGTAATCAGGAACAGATAGAACACCTGGTATTTCTGAGTTATAGCCTTGCGTCGGGACGAGATAAGCTGCTCAGGCAGAACAGGGGTTTGCTGGACAGTAAACTCACATTGTCAACACGCGCATTTTTTACCCGTATGCCTGCTGTGATTGCAGGCGGGGGGGGAGAGGCGCGTCAAATTATTTTATTAATGGATCAAGTAGAAGAGATCAACAGCCTGATTAAAGACGAGTTCGGTGCGTCAGAAGGGAAATACCGGGTTAGCCCTTCCGCCATCGTTATGTCAGAAGAGGAAAGCACGGTTAAGCCTTCTTCCCCCGGCGGTAGGTCAGAAGGGGGAAATACGGTCAGGACATCGTCCACCAAAGGCGTTTTGAAGAGGCGTGTTGAAATACCTCACAACGTCGCCGTCATATATCTAAAAGATCAGGCGAAAGCAGCCAGGTTTGATATCAATACACTGCAAGACCGGATTGTTAATCAGGTGGACGCCCTGATTAGAAGCAATAGCTATCATAAGGAAGGGTTTGGAACCGTTGCTAAGTTTGGCTGGTATGATATTGATAGTGGAGACTGGGGTCGGGCTCTTAATAAAATAGACTATACCAATTTAACACTCATCACACAGGCAAAAAAACAAGGGTCATTAAATCTGGACAACTTCGATTATATTATCAGTGTCTGGGATGATACCCAGAACAGAGTTTTATTCAATGGAATAGCATCACCTTACGAACGTAATGTTATCATAGGCAGTACGACTTACACTGATAAATCAGTGATAGCAAGTTACCTGAAACCCGACGATCTGCAGGATCATTGCTTTTACAAAACACCAATCTACTGGCGACCGGATCTTTGCTACACCAATCCTGATGGTGCAAACCTCAAGAAGTTTGACAGCGTCGTATTTCATGAGTTTCTCCATACAAAACAAATGGCTGGTCACAGTACGGTGCTCTACTGCAAGGATGTATTACTTGGGCGATGTGAAAACAAGTACTACAACATGTTTGATGCACTCAGTTCTGCAAGATTTTATGGCAATAGCGTTAATGCGCACGATAAATACAAGATGGGCTGGTTGACCGATAAGAATGTTGTTTCACTGAAGCCAGGCTCAGGCATCCATCGTATTACGCTCAATCACTTGAACAGTGATGCAGATGTCAAAAAAGCGGTCAAAATTGATTACCAGAGATATTCGGGTTTTGATATTTGGTTGGAATTCAGGCAGCCGACCGCCCTTGACTATGGCTTGAATAATAAAGCCTTTGACAAGATAACCAGTGGATTGCTTGTCTATAAAAATGGTCAATTACTGGATGGAACACCTAAAACAAGGGCAGTTGATTCTGGTTATGAGGCTGATGTCGCTATTACCGGTAATTTAAACTTTAAACCGCTAGGTCTCAGGATTGACAATCTTGAGTTTGATTCGAGTGCTCAGACCATCAGCTTTCTTGTTGATTTATCCACCCCGACTCCGGCACGAAATGTGCCTTTGGTCGATAGTTCTGGCTGTAATGACTGGCAGGCTTGCCCTGTTTTCAGAGGTGGTTCATTAACACGATTCTATCAGGCGACACTTAATGATATTGGCTACGGATCCCAAACTGATGAGGCTTGGCAATACAAATTTATTAACTTGCCTCCCGGAATAACCTGGACAGATGACGGTGTTAAGCGGCGGTATACGTCAAACCAGTCCGTGTATTCGGGTTCACCCCATAGCTGTATCACATTTTCTGTCGATTCCCGTGTTTCGCCGGGTGTATACAAATATACCATGCGTATTGAAAACCCGGCTGATAACACAAAATATAGTGAATTACTTCAGACTATTAGAGTACTGGATCAACAGCCTTATACTGTATTGGCTGAGGGTAATGCCCGTTGCGAGAACCCGTAAAACCCGGGGGGGGGGGGGGCTCTGAAACTTTGGTTTCAAGCTCCGGGTATGTGTCCTGCTGGGATTTTGACTCTTTGTCCCCGTAATTTTATAAGCGGGTATTATCTGATATTGCCATGCAGGGAGTTATATACGCACTGCATGAATAGTTCTGAACTGTTCCCGGAACAAATACGGTGCAGGTATTGGCAAAATATCCTGCCCGCCGCTATGGCATATCACCTCCAGTCTCTCTATAATTGCGCCACCATTTTCATCGGTGATGTTGCGGATTAAGGCTCAGGTACGGAATTTCCGATCATGCTTTGACTAATTATAAGAGACCAACAGTTCTCAATTACGAAGCGTGTCTATCTGTTTGCCCATCAGAATCCTGCTTTTTTAAAGCCGGTTTTTTTTTGTTGTCTGAACGGATTGTCTAAGTGCTATCCGGGGTAAAGACCGCGCAGCAGTAGCGTTGGAAAAGGTGGGCGGTGCCGCATCCTGCTGCTTGCCTCAGTGCCTTCTGGTTCTTGAGTTTGCTGTGTGTGGTTCGATATTGTCCCACCCTTTTCTGAATTCTCTGCTGGTAAAATATACTGTACTCCCGACCAGGTTCTGGTTGTCGGGAGTTTTGTATTTGGCTCTGACCTCTATTTATCACTACTCTATCCGTCAGACAGATCCCGATCACCGGAGAGACGGGGTATTCCTGACCTCCACTTGATTGATTAGGCGAAAGGTATGATCAAAATCAAACAGGGGCTGGATCTCCCGATCTCAGGATCGCCTGAACAAAGCATCACGGAAGGCAGGACGACGCGTTCTGTTGCCGTGACAGGCTTTGACTATGTGGGCATGAAGCCCACCATGGCGGTTGCTGCGGGAGATCGAGTCAAGAAAGGGCAGTTGCTCTTTACCGACAAGAAAACACCGGGTATCCGGTACACAGCATTGGCTGGTGGCACAGTTGCAGCAATTAACCGTGGTGACAAACGGGTTCTGCAATCAGTTGTTATTGATGTTGATGACAAGGAAGATGAAACGTCTTTCACCGCCTATAAAGCGGAAGAACTGGCAGGCCTTACGGCGGAACAGGTTGAAGGACTGCTGAATGAGGCAGGTCTCTGGATTGCCCTGCGCACCCGTCCATTCAGTAAAGTTCCGGCACTGGGTTCCCGTCCGGCTTCTATCTTTGTGACTGCCATTGATACGCATCCTCTGGCTGCGAATCCGGAAGTGGTGATCAAAGAGCAGGCTGAAGCGTTTGAGCAGGGTATTAATATTCTGGGCAAACTCAGTGGCGGCAAGATTTTCCTGTGTAAGGCTTCCGGGGCCAATATTCCTGCGGGCATTGCTAACAGTAAAGAGTTTTCCGGTCCCCATCCAGCGGGTCTGCCAAGTACTCATATTCATTTTCTGGATCCGGTTTCTGCTAAAAAGACTGTCTGGCAGATCGGTTATCAGGACGTGATTGCCGTGGGTAAACTGTTCACTACCGGTAAGCTTTACACTGATCGTGTGATTTCCCTGGCAGGACCACAGGTTGAGAAGCCACGTCTGGTTCGCACTCGCCTGGGTGCCAGCACCGATGAAATCGCTGCGGGTGAACTGAAGGCGGGTGTTAGCCGTATAATTTCAGGCTCGGTATTTGGTGGTCGTACTGCCAATGGCCCATTTGCCTACCTGGGACGTTACCACAATCAGGTATCGGTTCTGGAAGATAGCGATGAGCGTCTGTTCCTGGGTTGGGTTAACCCGATGGTTGATCGTTTCTCCATTTTGCGAGTGATGACTTCCGGTTTAAGCAAGAGCCGTCTGTTTAACTTCACCACAACCACCAATGGTGGTGAGCGTGCCATGGTTCCTGTGGGTAACTACGAACAGGTGATGCCTCTGGATATTCTGGCAACACAATTGCTTCGTGCCATTATTGTTGGCGATACCGAGACCGCTCAGAAACTGGGTGTGTTGGAGTTGGAAGAAGAAGATCTGGCCCTGTGTGCGTTTGTCTGTGCTGGTAAATACGAGTACGGCCCTCTGCTGCGTGACAATCTGACCCGTATAGAGCTGGAGGGGTAAATCCGTGAAGCCATTAAGAAAACTCCTTGACTCGATGGAGCCCCATTTCGTCAAGGGCGGTAAATACGAAAAATTCTATGCGTTGTTTGAAGCGGCTGACACGCTGCTCTTTACACCGCTGGATAAAACTCACAATACCAGTCATGTGCGTGATGCAGTTGACCTGAAGCGAATGATGGGTATTGTCTGGCTGTGCACCTTCCCGGCCATGTTGTTTGGTATGTGGAATGTCGGTTACCAGGCCAATACCGCCATCGCCGGTGGTCTGTCTGCACCGGCGGACTGGCACGGCATGCTGATCGCCATGCTGGCCGGACATGATCCTGCCAGTCTCTGGGATAATATGATCTACGGCGCTATCTACTTCCTGCCCATCTACGCGGTGACGTTTGCCGCCGGTGGTTTCTGGGAAGTACTGTTTGCCATTGTTCGCAAGCATGAGGTGAACGAAGGTTTCTTTGTTACTTCCGTTTTGTTTGCCCTGATCGTTCCTCCGAGTATTCCCCTGTGGCAGGTTGCCCTGGGTATTTCTTTCGGTGTAGTGATCGGTAAGGAAGTGTTCGGTGGTACTGGCAAGAACTTCCTGAACCCCGCGCTGACTGGCCGTGCGTTCCTGTTCTTTGCTTACCCGGCGCAAATCTCTGGTGACCTGGTCTGGACCGCCGTGGATGGTTTCTCCGGAGCCACCATGCTCAGCGTTGCCCAGCAGGGTGGTGTGGAAGCACTGCAACACTCCATTAGCTGGATGCAGGCTTTCCTCGGAGTGATGCAGGGTTCCGTTGGTGAGACTTCCACTCTGGCCATCTTTATTGGTGGAGCGGTTCTGCTGTTCACCGGTATTGCTTCCTGGAGAATTGTTGCCGGTACCATGATTGGTATGATTGCCACGGCTACGCTGTTCAACCTGATTACCTCTGACACCAATCCGTTGTTTGCGGTGCCCTGGTACTGGCACATGGTGCTGGGTGGTTTCGCTTTCGGTCTGATCTTTATGACCACCGATCCGGTATCTGCGTCCATGACCAATACCGGTCGCTGGTTTTTCGGCGCATTGATCGGCGTGATGGTGATTCTGATTCGCGTGGTAAACCCTGCGTATCCGGAAGGCATGATGCTGGCTATTCTGTTTGCCAACCTGTTTGCGCCGCTGATTGACCATTTTGTGGTTGAGGCTAATATCAAGCGTCGGGAGGCTCGGGCCTGATGGGAAACGATTCGATTAAAAAGACGCTGCTGGTGACGGTGGTACTGTCACTGATCTGTTCGGTACTGGTATCAGCGGCCGCAGTGCTCCTGAAGCCGCTGCAGGAACAGAATGTGAAGCTGGATGTTCAGCGCAATATTCTGGCCATTTCCGGTTTGACTCAGGATGCCAAAGCGCTGAGTGTCGCCGAGGTTGACGAACTTTACCTGCAGATCCAGCCTCGGCTGGTGGATCTGAAAACCGGCAAGTTTATTGAGCAAACGCCGGATGGTCTAACGGTGGATCAGTATGACCAGCGTATGGCGGCGAAAAATCCCGCTGAGTCCAGATCGTTAACGGGTGGCGCAGATATTGCCGGCATCCGGCGTCAGGCGGATGTGGCGAAAGTCTACCTGGTGGAAAAAGACGGCAACATGCAGACCCTGATCCTGCCAGTACACGGCTATGGTCTGTGGTCTACCATGTATGGTTTTCTGGCGCTGGAAAATAACCTGAATACCGTTAAGGGATTTGGTTTCTTCGAACAGGGGGAAACTCCCGGACTGGGCGGTGAAGTCAATAATCCGAGGTGGACATCCCGCTGGCCTGGTAAGGAAATCTATGGTGCTGGAGGAAACGTGGCACTTAAAGTCATTAAGGGGAGCGTTGATGCAGCGAATCCTGCAGCAATGAGCCAGATCGACGGTCTGGCTGGCGCTACCCTGACGTCTAATGGTGTCAGCAACCTGATTAAATTCTGGCTGTCCGATACCGGTTTTAAACCGTTCCTTAATAACCTGAAAGCGGGGGATGCATAATGTCTGTGAAGACCAAAGATATCCTGTTGGAACCGGTCGTAAAAAATAACCCCATTACCCTGCAGATCCTCGGTATCTGCTCGGCACTGGCGGTGACCACCAGCATGCAGGTGAGTCTGGTAATGGCCCTGGCGGTAATCGGTGTCACCACCTTTTCCAACCTGGCCGTTTCCCTGATTCGTAACCAGATACCCAACAGTATTCGTATTATCTGTCAGATGACGGTGATTGCGTCGCTGGTTATTGTGGTGGATCAGATTCTCAAGGCCTACGCCTTTGATATCTCCAAGCAATTATCGGTATTTGTTGGCCTGATCATCACCAACTGTATCGTTATGGGACGGGCAGAAGCGTTTGCCATGAAGAATGGCCCGATGCTGTCAGCTCTGGACGGTTTCGGTAATGGTCTGGGCTATGGCTGTGTACTGCTGGTCATTGCTTTCTTCCGTGAGCTGTTCGGTGCGGGCAATCTGTTTGGTGTTGAAATCCTGAAAACCGTGAATAACGGTGGCTGGTACCTGCCAAATGGTCTGATGCTGCTGGCACCCAGCGCCTTCTTCCTGATCGGCCTGCTGATCTGGGCGATCCGCAGCTGGAAGACAGAACAGGTTGAAGCGGTGGAATTCAAGATTGCACCCAATACCCAATTCAGTGAGGCGCACTAAGTCATGGAACATTTTATTTCGCTTTTTGTGAAAGCAGTGTTCGTGGAAAACATGGCACTGGCTTTCTTCCTGGGTATGTGTACCTTCCTGGCGGTTTCCAAGCAGGTAAAAACGGCACTGGGTCTGGGGGTTGCTGTGGTGGCGGTACTGACCATCACCGTACCCATCAATAACCTTATCTATCAGAATATTCTGAAAGACGGTGTGCTGGTACCGGGTGTCGACCTGAGCTTTTTGGGCCTGATTACCTACATCGGTGTTATTGCGGCCCTGGTGCAGATTCTGGAAATGTTTCTGGATAAGTATGTGCCAGCGCTTTACAACGCCCTGGGTGTTTTTCTGCCACTGATTACCGTTAACTGCGCCATTATGGGTGCGGCTCTGTTTATGGTTCAGCGTGATTACAATTTCGGTGAATCGGTCGTCTACGGTTTCGGTGCGGGTATGGGCTGGGCTCTGGCCATTGCGGCCCTGGCCGGTATTCGGGAGAAGCTCAAGTACAGTGATGTACCGGTGGGACTGAGAGGTCTGGGCATTACCTTCATTACGGTAGGTTTGATGTCTCTGGGCTTCCTGTCGTTCTCTGGCGTACAGCTGTAAGGGGATAGGAACGTATGGATTTAAATATTATCTATGGCGTTGGCATGTTTACCGCTATCGTCCTGGCGCTGGTGCTGGTTATCCTTGCCGCCCGTTCGAGACTGGTCAGTACTGGTGATGTCACTATCGGGATCAACGAAGACCCGGAAAAAGGCATGACTACTTCTGCCGGTGGCAAACTGCTGAATACGCTGTCCAATGCGGGTGTTTTCCTGCCTTCTGCCTGTGGCGGAGGTGGTACCTGTGCCCAGTGTAAGTGCAAGATTTTGTCCGGTGGTGGTGAAATGCTGCCAACCGAGCGCGTGCACTTTACCAAGCGTGAAGAGAAAGAAGGCTGGCGCCTTTCCTGCCAGGTCGCTGTTAAGCAGGACATGGAAATTGAAGTTGAAGAAGAGCTCTTCGGCGTCAAGAAATGGGAATGTGAAGTGCTCTCTAATGAGAACGTAGCCACCTTTATCAAGGAGCTGGTTCTCAAGTTGCCGGAAGGTGAAAACGTTAACTTCCGTGCTGGTGGTTATGTTCAGCTGGAATGTCCTGCTCATACCGTTGAGTACAAGAACTTCCATATTGAAGAAGAGTACCGTGGTGACTGGGACAAGTTTAACCAGTGGCAGTACGTTTCCAAGGTGAATGAAGACACCATCCGTGCTTACTCCATGGCTAACTATCCGGAAGAGAAGGGGATATTGAAGTTCAATATCCGTATTGCTTCGCCACCGCCGGGCACTGATTTTGAGCCGGGTAAGATGTCTTCGTATGTCTTTAACCTGAAGCCCGGTGACAAGATGGCTGTGTACGGCCCGTTTGGTGAATTCTTTGCCAAAAATACCGACAACGAGATGATCTTTGTGGGTGGTGGTGCCGGTATGGCGCCGATGCGGTCACATATTTTTGATCTGCTCCGACGCCTGTCATCAAAGCGGAAGATTTCTTTCTGGTACGGTGCGCGCTCTCTTCGTGAAGCGTTCTACGTGGAAGAGTTCGACCAGCTGGCTGCAGAGAATGAAAACTTCACCTGGCATCTGGCGCTCTCTGATCCATTGGCTGAAGACAACTGGACCGGGTTGACCGGCTTTATCCACCAGGTACTGTTCGATAACTACCTGAAGGATCACCCGGCTCCGGAAGACTGCGAGTTCTACATGTGTGGACCACCCATGATGAACGCAGCGGTTGTCAAGTTGCTGGAAGACCAGGGTGTTGAGAAAGAAAACATTCTGCTGGATGACTTTGGTGGTTAAACGCTGATGTTATTCCTGTAAGAGAAAAAGCCGGTGCTCTCCTGGAGTACCGGCTTTTTTGTTAAGAAAATAGCCCCATAAAAAATGAAATGGAGTCACAGATAATGAGCACTTCAACGGTTTTGATTACCGGCGCTACCTCAGGATTTGGCCTTGCCAGCGCCAGACTTTTTGCTGAACATGGTTACCCCCTGATTATTACCGGGCGACGTGTTGATCGTTTACAGAAACTCTCTGATGAGTTGAGTGCGCTGGTTCCCGTGCATTACGTGCCTCTTGATGTGCGTGATGCCCAGGCGGTGTCAGAGATGGTTGCCACGTTGCCAGAGTCATTCCGAAATATTGAGGTGCTGGTCAATAATGCAGGATTGGCCCTGGGGTCTGGGCCAGCCTGGGAAGCCAGCCTGGAAGACTGGCATACCATGATCGATACCAATGTGACGGGGCTGGTCAATGTCACGCACTGTTTGTTGCCGATTCTGCGTCAGCAACCCAAAGCATCGATTATTAATCTGGCGTCTGTAGCCTCTAACTGGTCATACCCAGGTAGTCATGTTTACGGTGGAAGTAAGGCATTTGTCGCCCAGTTTTCCCGCAATCTTCGTTGTGATCTTGCTGGTAGTGGTGTTCGGGTGACGAGCCTTGAACCGGGTATGTGTGAAACGGAATTTTCACTGGTTCGTTTTAAGGGCGATCAGGAGAAGAGTGACAACCTTTATAAAGGAGTTAATCCCATTCGGCCGGATGATATTGCTGACATTATTTTCTGGATTGCCAGCCAGCCAGCCCACATCAATATTAACAGCCTGGAAGTCATGCCCACCTCTCAGGCATGGGACAACTTTAAGGTAGTTCGGGAAACTGACTGATATTGGCAGAAAAGCAACCCTGAGCCGTGGATTGTCCACGGTGATGCAATTTAATTAAACTTTCTGATATAGGTGTGGCGTATTTCAGCCGTTTCATTTTGTTAGTCTGCTTAAAAATTGAATTAAATTACAGGGGGATAATGTAAAAGTAATATTGGCCGGACCTGATTTTTCAAACTAAACCTAGACTTGGATTTTTCAGTATCTTTGATGTTTTCAACAGATCTGTTGTGTTTCATTAATTTATTTTTAATTCAGGATCAGATAATGTCCTTACTATCACTGTCATCTTTTTCAAATGTACTTAGTTTTCCTCATTTATCGGCCAAACAAAAGATCGAGGGAAATCAAGAGGGTTCAGCATCAGGCGTGGTCAGCGTCGACATTTCTAAAAATATATTATCCAAAAATACTCATGAATCGATCGGCCAACCACTCAGTTGCCGGAAGGTTATCTTGGGAGTTTTCAGCGGGATACTGTATTTGATACAGCAGGTAGCTAGCGAGGGGAGTGCGCAAAATATGACGTCTACGGCCAATGGCACAACTGGGGAGGCGTCCGAAAGCTCTGAAAGTGATATACCTTGGGGGGGGGTTATCGCTGGAATTGCCGCGACGGGAATTGTTGTGGCTATGATTTGCGGTGTTACGTGCAAGAAAGAAGTTCGAAATAGAAGTGAGAAAGAGAAATCGCAGGAATTAGCAAGGGAGAAAAAGCAAGCAAAGAAGGACGAGAGGCAGAAAAAACGAGAGGGTTACACCAAAGTAGCAGCTCAAGGTGATTCAGATAGGGGTACAAAATTAACTAATGGTTCAGAGGGCGCTGTTGAAGTTAAAAGTGGAAATCGAGGTTCCAGTGCTTCAGGGAACGATTTTACCGGAAAAATAAAGCATTTAAGTGTGTCCGATAGCGATTTCACTATTAACGTAAACAGCGCCGGTTCAGAGGCTGTAAATAATTCTGCAGTTTTCGAAGGGGATCCCTCAACTTCCACCAGAGTCCCCACATCCCTACCTAATGCGTCGAGCGAGAGTGTTCACTATGTCGACGAAAATTAATGGCAGCCCGTTGGTCGGTGGTCAGCAGACTGTCAGAGCGCAAGGGTATTACGTCGGTGATCCTGTCTGTTTATTGAACAATCTTCCAGGAGCCATCTGCCTGGAGGCAGGCCTGTCCCCAGGCGTCCTCTGTTTCTCCGCCAATGGTTACAGACTGTTGAAACTCCCGACAAACCAGTCCGGTTGTCGAGCTTTTGCCTTGTTTGGTGGCAACGACATAACCACTGGCATTACCATCATTCCAGATAACCTTTTCACCAATCGGAGCCGTTGTCGCCGTAACCTGGGCGGTTTCGTGCTCACGCTGGGCAGCCTCATTGATATTATCAAGGATTTTCAGGGTGATGGCGGTAAACGCCAGCCATTTCACCGCATCATTGTCATTATGGTAACGGCCATAGCCGGCGTAAGGTTTGCCGTAGGGGCGGAAAACAACAACGTTATTAATCGTCCTTCTGCGGGGAACGATAACCGGTTGAATTCGGGCGCGTCGCTGGTCATTCCAGCGTTTATCCTGCCGATCATCCAGACGTTTATCCTCACGTTTATCCTGTCGGTTATCCTGTCGGTTATCCACTCTTAAGTCAGCCATTGCCGTATTTGCCAGAAGACCAAGAGATAATGTCACTATCAGTGGGTAGAGCCAGGTTTTAATCATGGGTAATTTTCTTCGGATTATTTATCGTTAAGGCATCTGCCGGTCAGACCGCATTGCCCCACAGCAGGACGGTAGCCTGAGCTCGTCCGGGACCTTTGGTCCGATACTCGAAAGAGACTCTGTTAATGACTCTGGCTTTTCCAGGCAGGTCAATCTGACGGGAGCTGTTGTTCTTTCGAACCAGACCTTTCATAGATATTCCCCGAGTCTGGCCATTTTGGTAGTGGATAATAACACGGTTGAAATTAACATCAGCGCCACGCACCCTGAATTGAATTTTCCGAAACGCACCCTCTCTGGCACCGACATGGATCGTATCGGTTTCTGAACGACGGCTGACTTGCTTTTCTCCCAGTAATGTCCATCCGGAGGCTTGTGCGGGTGGAATAGTCAGGGCGGTCATGAGCAGAGCAATGAGACTGAAAAAAGTAAGGTGACGAATCATCGTTCTGAAAACTCCCGGTCATTTATTTTTATATTGAATATCAATATGCAATATAGTGGTATTTACGTGAAATCGGTATTGTGATTTCTACCTATAAAAATTTATTGAATGACAGAACAGAGGTTCCCAGTACTACTTTCAGGATTACCAGGGCATCCTCTTCAGAAGCCACGGATTTCAGTTGGTCGAGCAGCCGCATCATTGCGTCCTGGGCAGAGGGGTGTGGTGCGCGGGACATGAGATTATCAATAAACATTCTTACTACGTTTCGGAAATGAGGGTCGCTGTTTAATGCGGATTCCCAGGATGATATAAATGACTGGCGGCTATTGAAATCAAGATTTCTGGCAACAATGGGCATCACCTTACCCTGAAGGGCAGTGACAAAATGCATCCGACTGGGGTAGTAACGCTGTAATGTTGATTTGCTGATGGTCAGCTCTCTGGCCAGCCGGTCATAGGTGATGGCCTCCCAGCTTTCGGTCATGAAAATATTCAGGATTACACTGTCGTAAAGTTCTTTTCGACGTGCACGTTCTTCACTGCTGATTTTTGCCATGGTTAATGTAGAGCCAGTTGTTGCCAGTGTTTCAAAGTGAGGGGGAGATGCCCTGATAATGCACAGGGTGAACCTCTCAGGGAAGTCTGGACAGTGCTTTATGGTTGGATGCGCATTGTTAAATATAAGTACGCATTAGTGCAAGGGCTTTATTTCAGTACGATTACTTCTGCCTACTCACAGAATTTTTCGTGCGAGACTTGTATAAAAGACGACAACCTGCGCAAAAAAACATAAAGAAACGCAAAGCGGCCTTCTGATATTGCACTACGGAAGTCGTTTGTATTTTGCGCTATTGGCCGTCGTGGATGACCTGGCCGACACCATGGAAATACTACCGATAGAAAGTTTTTGACACATGAGGAAAATGATTTTATCAATGGGGCCAATATTGTGGTTGATGGCGGGATGACCAAAAAGATGATTTATCGTTAGTGGGGGGGAGAAGAAAAGGAAAGAAGAAAAAAGAAGAAAAGGACATCCACAAATGAAAGAAGAAAAGGACATCCACAAAAAGAAGAAAAGGACATCCACAAAAAGAAGAAAAGGACATCCACAAATGAAAGAAGAAAAGGACATCCACAAATCAAATGCTAATATTGGGCTTGAATTTGTGGCTGTCCTATTTATTCCTCCACAAATCAAATGCTAATATTGGGCTTGAATTTGTGGCTGTCCTATTTATTCCTCTATTTATTCCTATTTATTAGGCCCTCGGGTCCGATAGGGCGGGGAGCAGTCACTACTGAAAAGGTTACCAGTTACTATGATAAAACAGTCATTAACAAAGTGTGGTAGTTATAATACCCCGCGACTGAACAAAACGGCAGATGGATCTGACTTGTTGAATAAAGAGTCAATGTCCGTGAACCTGAAGGAACTGG
>NZ_JAVRMB020000326.1:0-7209 GCF_031844845.1 Endozoicomonas sp. | reverse complement strand
ACCCAGGGGTTACGGAAAAAGCTGTTGCCGACACTGAAATCCAAACGACGACTGACAGCCATATTGGCGGATGGGAGTGAAAAGGCGTTTCGTCCGGAAACCGTAGCTGACGTCTGGCCACCGGGTCGTTCTTCACCACTTTCATAGCTGACTTTTTCTGTTTTGTTACAGCCCAAAAGCCCTGGTCCGGTGATCAAGGCTATGAAGGCAATCCCCATGGTTCGTAATTGCATTGTTTTACTTCTTTTAGCCCGGGTTTTATTAGCTAAAGAGGTTGTCGCAACATCCTCCGAACTCATTCCCACGGTCCCCCGTGGGAATGCGTACCGAACCCGGCACAAATGAAACAACCAGCATGAAACTGCCGGAAATCCGGGCAAAGAGAGCTTTCCCCTTATACGGCCAGCTCCGTATGCATCCCCACGCAGAGCGTGGGAACGAGGTTTTCGGAGGGTTTTGCGACAGCCTCCTTCGCGGGGATGACGGTTGGGTGCTAATTCCAGCCCCACGCCAGAGCATGGAAGTCAGCTCCCTTATTTAAAAGGGGCTTAATTAACAGGCTCAAGTTCTTCCATGGGCCAGCGGGGTACAGGCACCACTTCCAGCCCATCACTTTGACCAGCCAGCAGTCGCTGACACCCGGCATAGGCAATCATCGCCCCATTATCGGTACAGAACTCAGGCCGGGCATAGCGCAATACTGCACCCTCTTTTGCCACCATGTCTTCCAGTGAAGCCCGCAATGCGGTATTCGCACTCACACCTCCGGCAATAACCAGCTGTTTCATGCCGGTCTGCTGAAGTGCCCGGCGACACTTGATAGTCAGGGTTGCCACTACGGCCTCTTCAAACGCTCTGGCGATATCAGCGCGATCCTGATCAGCCAGTTCCGTCACTCCCGCTTCTGCCTTGCATTTGGCCACCGTATTGAGGGTATAGGTTTTCAGACCACTGAAGCTGAAATCCAGACCAGGCCGATCCGTCATCGGCCGTGGAAACCGAAAACGTCCTTCTTGCCCCTGCCCGGCCAACCGGGCAATGGCAGGCCCGCCGGGATAATCAAGCCCCAGCATGGCGGCCACTTTATCAAAGGCCTCTCCCGCCGCATCATCCAGCGACTCACCCAACAGGCGATAACGGCCGATGCCATCCACCTGTACCAGTTGGGTATGGCCGCCGGATACCAGCAGAGCCACAAATGGGAAATCTACCGGTGAATCTTCCAGCATGGGAGCCAGCAGATGGCCTTCCATATGGTGAACACCCACTGATGGTATGCCCCGGGCCCAGGCCAGCGCCTTACCAATACAGGCACCGACCATCAGGGCACCCACCAGACCCGGACCACGGGTGTAGGCAACCCCGTCAATCTGCTCTTTTTTAAGGCCAGCCTGATCCAGAACTTCTGTGATTAACGGCAACACTCTCTGGATATGATCTCTGGATGCCAGTTCAGGGACCACACCACCATAATCAATGTGCATATCAATCTGACTGAACAGGGCATCGCTCAACAGACCTTTCTGGCTGTCATAGAGGGCAATACCGCTTTCATCGCAGGAAGTTTCTATCCCGAGAACAATCATTTAACCAACCTGTGCAAGAAATATCTGTATAGCACTCACCATTTTCTGGTCCATCGAGCACTTCATTTCAGGGAAAAGAATCATACGCCAAGCCGACGTTTTTTGCATTTTTGTTGAATAAGCTTTAAAATTCGCGCCCTTGAAAAACTGCGGCTAATCTGTCTTGTTAGTGTGAGTATTAACGTCCCGTTTTGCGTAAAGAACTGTCTTTATAAAGAGCGTAATTAGTAATCACAGGGACAAATTATCGCATTCGCGCAGCATTGGCTGTAATCCAGCCATGAGTCTTTATAGCCTGCTATCATAGTGATTGCAGCGGATTCATGGTCTACAACTTGTTATTAAAAGGAAGGTGATCTCTGCATGCCTGCTGTTAAAGTTAAAGAGAATGAACCGTTTGACGTAGCCCTGCGCCGTTTCAAGCGCTCTTGTGAAAAAGCTGGTGTCCTCGCTGAAGTTCGTCGTCGTGAGCACTACGAGAAGCCAACTACTGTTCGCAAGCGCAAGGCCGCTGCTGCTGTTAAGCGTCATCTTAAAAAACTACAGCGCGAGCAGCGTCGTCGTGAGCGTCTGTATTGATCAATTGACGTCACCGTCTGTTGAATCAATCGCATGATTTACGCTTCGGCCTCAATAAGCTTTAAGCCCAGAGCCTCAGGCCCATTAAGAGAAGGAACGTGTTATGAGTGATTGCATTGTCAAGGATCAACTGACAGAAGCCATGAAGGACGCCATGCGCAATCGCGACAAACCACGACTGGGTACTATCCGTTTGGCCCTGGCCGAACTGAAGCAAATTGAGATTGATGAAAAATCATTAGACGATCAACGTGCCCTGGCAGTACTCGACAAAATGGTAAAGCAACGCCGCGATGCCATTGTTCAGTTCGAGTCTGCCGGACGCACGGATCTTGTCGACCAGGAAAAGCTCGAACTTGCCGTTCTTGCCGACTTTCTTCCTACGCCGCTTACTGAATCTGAAATCACCGAGCTGGTTGACCTCGCTATTAATAGCACGGGCGCGTCCAGTATGGCCGATATGGGCAAGGTGATGGGCATTGTCAAACCCCAGGCTCAAGGCCGGGCAGACATGTCATCCATCAGCAAAATCGTTAAATCCCGGTTAAGCTGACACTCACCCTGACGGGTGATAAACTCTACTCATTAATCGTTTCCTTTTCTGTTTCAGGCGCAGCGCCCTATCATGGCCGGACGGATTCCCCAGTACTTTATTGATGACCTTCTCACCCGAATTGATATTATTGATGTCATCGATCATCGGGTTAAGCTGAAAAAAACCGGCCGCAACTATTCTGCCTGCTGCCCTTTCCACAAAGAGAAAACCCCATCCTTTACGGTTAGCCCGGACAAACAGTTTTATTACTGCTTTGGCTGTGGTGCCAGCGGCAACGCCCTTGGCTTCGTCATGGATCACGACCATCTGGATTTTCCGGAAGCCATAGACACACTTGCCGGACAACTGGGCCTGGAAGTTCCCAGGGACGAGAGTTCACAAAAGCAGCGTGGCCCGGATCACAGCGAACTCTACAACCTGATGGATCGCTCGGTTGATTTTTATAGCCGCCAGTTAAAGCAACACGAGCAATCGCCTCGTGCCTCCCATTACCTGAAAAACCGCGGTCTTGATCAGCAGACCTGCCAGCACTTTGCCATCGGCTTTGCGCCACCGGGATGGGATAACCTGAAAAAAGAACTGGCCACATCGCCAGAGAAAGAGCAGCAGCTGATCACCACGGGAATGCTGGTCAAAAATGAAGACCGCAACACCATCTACGACCGCTTCCGGGATCGCATTATTTTCCCTATCCGGGATAGCAGAGGTCGCTACATCGCTTTTGGTGGCCGCGTTCTCGGGGATGAGAAACCCAAATACCTGAATTCACCAGAATCCCCCATATTTCATAAGGGCAAAGAGCTCTATGGACTCTGGGAAGCGCGACAGGCAAACCGTAAACTAAGCCGCATTCTGGTCGTCGAAGGATACATGGATGTTGTCGCCCTGACTCAGCAAGGGATTACCAATGCCGTTGCGACACTGGGAACAGCCACCACACCCGAGCACTTGCAAAGACTTTTTAAAGTCGTTCCCGAAGTGGTTTTCTGTTTTGACGGTGATGATGCCGGACGAAGAGCCGCATGGCGTGCACTCGAGTCTACACTCCCCAATATGCAGGATGGTCGCCAGGCACGCTTTCTCTTTCTCCCCCAGGGTGAAGACCCCGACACAATGGTACGAAAGGAAGGTGCCGAACGCTTTGTTGAACGCATCAGGAACGAGGCACTGAGTCTTGATAAGTTACTTTTCCGTGAGCTGGAGGCAGATCTTGACCTGACCACCATGGATGGTCGCGCCCGGCTCGCCAAGTTAGCCCAACCTTATATTGGCAAGCTTCCGGAAAGCCTTTTTCGTCAACTGCTTCTGAAAATGCTCTCAGACCATACCGGACTGGATACCCACTATCTGGAAACTCATTTCCAGGAGAACACCCAGACCAGAGAGCAGCCAGTAAAGACCCGACCAGAGCCTGAGCCTAAGCATCACGACGCTTCGGCCACCCATGATGCGTATTTTTACGGTGATTCTCACGAACCAGCCGCGCCTTATGATACTGGCTATGAACAAACACATTACCCACCCGGACAACAGCAAAGCTACCATTCACCAGCTACAGCTACACCTCGCCGTTTTCACAACCCACAAAAATCAGCACGACTGGCGACGTCAGGCTATGCCATACGACAACTGCTTTGTAATCCTGAGTTTGCCCTGGAAGCGGCAGAGCCACTAGACGACCTCAAGCTAGAAAACGACAGTGACAGTCAATTGCTGATTGATCTTCTGCAAACGCTTAAGAAAAATCCGGCACTGAAAACCAGCACCCTGATTGCCCAGTGGTACGGAACCGAAAAGGGAGATCGCCTGAAAGCCTTGGCAGCACTGGATCACGGCACAACGGCACATCGGGATGAATTTCTGGAAACGCTGGCCAGTATTCGAAAAAAAACCGGCTTGAACCATCAGCAAAATCAATACAAAAACCTGCTCCAGAGCATTCAAAATAAAAAACCCGGACAATTGGATGAAGATATGCGAAGGCAATTCCGCGAACTTCAGGAGCAATTCAGACGACAAAAACTGGGCGTAGATGTCGACACCCCGAGTGATACACAAAAAAAATAACTGCACACCAAAAAATATTAGGTATACTTGGATTTCACTGTGTCCGTGGAACTGCATTACTGGCCACATCACTAATTCAAACCCGGTCTGAAAACACCAAGGAAAGGTAACCCGCGTCATGGAATGCATTCCGGTACCTCGTCCAACCAAGTCGGGCCGCTGACCTGTGGTACTTTACCCTGTTTATGAGCTATAATTGCCTGCTTATGTTTTTTTGTCCTGTTCGTCAATATCCGCTGTTAAAGGGTTGATATGTCAGCAAATTCGCAACAACAATCCAGATTAAAAGAGCTTATCGCCCGCGGTAAGGAGCAGGGATACCTGACTTACGCGGAGGTTAATGACCACCTTCCGGAAGATATTTCCGATCCTGATCAGGTGGAAGACATAATCTGCATGATCAATGATATGGGTATCAGCGTCTACGAGACCGCTCCTGATGCTGACACCCTGCTCATGGCTGAAGCCGACACCGATGAGGCCGCCGCCGAAGAAGCTGCGGCTGCACTTGCCGCTGTTGAGCAGGAAGCTGGCAGAACTACTGACCCGGTGCGCATGTACATGCGCGAAATGGGTACGGTAGAACTATTAACCCGCGAAGGCGAGATTCAAATTGCCAAGCGCATCGAGGAAGGCTGGCGCGAAGTCATGACTTCGCTGGCTCAATTTCCGGGTACTGCCCAGATTGTTCTCGATGGGTACGATCGTGTTACTGAAGAAGAAGGACGACTGACGGATATCATCAGCGGCTACATTGATCCGGATGATGATACCCCAATCGCTCCTCCTCCCGTCGTCGAAGTGGTCGTGATTAATGAAAAAGAAGATGGTGATGAAGATGATGATGATGATGAAGAGGATGAGGTCGATACCGGTCTTGACCCTGAAGAAGCAAAAGAACGCTTCGATCTTCTGAGAGACGCTTTGGCAAAGGCTACAGCAGCCATTGCCAGCAATGGACGCGACAACAGCCAGGCAGCCTTGACTGAGCTGGCAGATGCCTTCACGCCACTGAAGCTGATCCCGCGCCTCTTCGACATGCTGGTTTTCAGAATTCGCAATGCGGTAGAGCGTATTCGTGATAACGAACGTGCCGTTATGCAGCTGTGTGTTCGTAAATCAAAAATGCCTCGCAAAATCTTTTTGAAGGCATTCCCGGGCAACGAGACCAATCTTGCGTGGCTTGACGAGCTGGCCAGCGGTAGTGGCGGTTACGTTGAAGCCCTTCCGAATTATCGTGACGATATTATTCGTGCGCAGAAGAAGCTGACCAACATTCAAATAGAGTTTGGTCTGACCCTGACCCAGATAAAAGACATTAATCGTAAGATGTCTCTGGGCGAGGCTCGCGCTCGTCGTGCCAAAAAAGAGATGGTTGAAGCCAACCTTCGTCTGGTTATCTCCATTGCCAAGAAGTACACCAATCGCGGCCTGCAATTCCTTGATCTGATCCAGGAAGGCAACATTGGTCTGATGAAGGCAGTGGATAAGTTTGAATACCGTCGTGGTTATAAGTTCTCAACTTATGCCACCTGGTGGATTCGTCAGGCGATTACCCGTTCTATTGCTGACCAGGCTCGTACCATCCGTATTCCGGTGCATATGATTGAGACCATCAACAAGCTGAACCGGATCTCAAGACAGATGCTGCAGGAAATGGGCCGCGAAGCCACGCCGGAAGAACTGGCTATTCGCATGGAAATGCCTGAAGACAAGATCCGTAAGGTGCTGAAGATCTCCAAAGAGCCCATCTCCATGGAGACGCCCATTGGTGATGATGAAGATTCACACCTGGGAGACTTTATTGAAGACGCCACCATGCAGTCGCCCATTGACCGCGCAACTGGTGAAGGTCTCAGGGAGTCCACCCGCACGGTGCTTGCAGGCCTGACCGCCCGTGAAGCCAAAGTGTTGAGAATGCGTTTTGGTATCGACATGAACACTGACCACACCCTGGAAGAGGTGGGTAAGCAGTTCGACGTTACCCGCGAGCGTATCCGTCAGATTGAGGCGAAGGCACTGAGAAAGTTGCGTCATCCAACTCGCTCCGATCACCTTCGCAGCTTCCTGGACGAGTAATTTACAAAACCAAAAAAAAGCACCGAAAGGTGCTTTTTTTATGGGTGTAAATAAAACCGCTTTAACCACAAAGTCACAAAGAAAAAAACCTTTGTGCCTTTGTGTCTTTGTGGTTCAAAGGCTCTTATTCGCTCTTAATCAGAAACCGCAGCGGCCTGCTGTTCTTTAATACGAGCCACTTCTTTCATGCTCAGCTTAATACGACCACGGTTGTCCAGATCCATCACGACAACTTCAAGCTTCTGCCCCATCTTCACGTAGTCACCAACATTTTCTACACGATGATCCGCAATCTGGGAAATATGTACCAGACCATCCTGACCCTGTCTCTTATACACATCT
>NZ_JAVRMB020000325.1:0-13488 GCF_031844845.1 Endozoicomonas sp. | reverse complement strand
TCGTCTTTATGATTGTCCAGAATCTGATGGGGCCATCCAGTCTGGTGTTCGGGTTCCCGCCCATACTTTCTGTGCTGATTCCTATCCTGATATGTTTTCTTGCCGGGGCTGTCTTATTGAGACGGGCTGCATAGCTATGTGAAGCAATAGTACCTGACGATAAAGAAATTACTGCTTGTCAGGTGTTGTTTATAAACGGGTTAATGCCAGGGAAGTAGTATTGTAGAAAGTATCAGTCTCCGTCATTCCCGCGCAGGCGGGAATCCATCTCGAGAGTGGGAGTCTATCTCGAGCAGTGGATCCCCGCCTGCGCGGGGATGACGGTGTGTAGTGATATCTGGAAACTATTATTTCTTCACTTGCATTTTTTAGCTGGTTTTTCTAAAAGGATAACTCTGGATGATGAAGCCATGTCCTGCCAGCTTCGTCTTTTTCGGTCAATGAATGCCCATAGAAGCCCTGTGCCGGCAAGGGATAAGGCGGGTATCGCCATGAGAAAACGGATAACACTTTGTCTTGGAGTGATTAAGCTGTTTTCATTATTCACAACTTTTATTCGCCAGGCCCTCATGCCCAGTGTTTGGCCGGATCGAGTCCAGAAAAAACCAAAAAAACCGTAAATAATGATCACTTGCACTGCGAAGAAAAAGCCCCCCCCCAGGTTATAACCCTGTTCTGTCATTGCTTTTAACTGCTCGGCGCCAAAAATCATAACCTGGACAAACAGGTTAAGGAAACCTGCCAAAAACAAAAGTGCCAGAATTAATAGAGAATCGTACAACATAGCAGCAGCTCTTCTCCATATAGGCGCTGGAGTGAGGTTAGTGGCTTCCATCGATCTCTTGCCTTGTTATGTAACTATGGAGGGCATTCTATCAGTCATTTAAAAATGGAACAATTTTACGTGTTAGCTGTCTCATGGGTATTGCCTAATGGGTCTTAATATTCATTGGTTATTTATAAATATTTATTAATAGCTGGTTTGAAATTTGAGAGTCTGCTTCAAACATGGATGGATGGTGGAAGAGTGGCGTTTTTTTAATAATAAATTGCGGTCATTGAGGTATGTGATGAGACAAGGTTGTAATATCCACTTGTTTATTATTGTTTTTATTTTATCAATGTCGAGTTTTTCTTGCCTGACTTTTTCTGATGACGATGGTGGAAGTATCAATGACT
The DNA here is from genome assembly GCF_031844845.1 of Endozoicomonas sp. GTDB lineage: Bacteria > Pseudomonadota > Gammaproteobacteria > Pseudomonadales > Endozoicomonadaceae > Endozoicomonas. The sequence goes on along the minus strand of NZ_JAVRMB020000325.1, from coordinate 12,309 downwards.
CTCACTCTATTTATGATGACGACTTTTTAGAAGGCTGGGATGATGATTCTGAAGAATATGACTCAGAGAAGATTGAAGATCAGGTTGCGAATTCTTACAAAGAATCAGTTCGTTCCAGGAATTATCCTGAGTCACCATTATTTAATCGTATTGCTGATGGGGGAGAGTATCTTTTCAATGATTTGATGATGGACTCGTTAATAACTCCTTTTTCCAGTTTTTTTAGTGAGTCTCAGGGTTTTTTTAATCACCATATTATTGACCCGGTTCGACGGGGGAAACACTACATGAGGTATATGGATAGTGTCATGCTGGGTACATTTGACAACATGGTCAAGGAAAGTACCGGTACTACCCAGTGGCCTTATGCATTAGTAGGCGGGCCTTATGGAATAATTGTCAAGAATGTCATTACTGATTTTAAACTGGGGTCAGAAGTGCGGAGCCCTGGTGTTATTGAGAGTACATATCATAATCATCCGGTATTAGTAGAACGTTTGGGGGCGGAGACAAGTGCAGTGGCTAAAACAATGTCAGAAACACACAAGAGTTCGCTGGTGGTTATTGATGTTGTAAAACCATTTTTGCCGAGAGTTGAGCTTTGGGATGAAGAAAATTCACTGTTCGCTTCTCTATATGGTTTTTATTATGCGACTAAAAAACTGGTAACTGATGTTCATAAAGTCGTTGATTTTGAAGATACTGATTATTTTAAAATGACTGGGAGGTATGAAGAGTCTGACAGAACTTTCCTGTTTCACTGGAATAAAACAATAACCAGGCGAAGCTCATTCAGAACTGGACAAATTGTTCGTGTAGACAGGAAAGGCTATTTTTCAATGGGACCCATACCGCTTGCCTGGAATTATTGTGAGGTTCTTTTGCATGAGGGAGGAACTAAAGATATTGAGGTTATTGAAGAGGAAGATGAAACAGAAATTTATTATGAACATCCTGAAACTTACGTCTGGGGAACAAAGGATAACAGAATGCTGGAGCCTGTCGAGCGCACAAGAACAGTCCGGAAGAAGGTCATCAAACCGATCCCGAATACCACTAAGTTCAGGGTTTACACGGAAAATCTCTGTCGGGCAGCTGAGGCTTCTGTTCGTTCTACAACGGAGGTTATTGCTTTCACAACGCAACGCTCATTTTCATGGCTGGTGCCCGGAATGATGTTTATCGGTGCCCCATCGGTTTCTTATCTGTTGATGCGAAACTTCAATGTTGGTAATTATTTCCCCTTGACTGCCACTCTTATGGGGGGTGTCCTGCTTACATCACTCGGTTTTCCTTCAATGTGGGAACCGGAATTTGAAGACACCATGCATAGTATTAAATTTCCTCCTCCTGTTGAGTATTAAGATAAACAACGACTCTTATCTTAAACTATCTATCCATGGATCTGTTTTTTTGAGAGCGATTTCTCAGGGGAGTTTGCATGACATGGTTACAGCTGGGTATTGTACTGGCATTTATTTTCCTGGGAGCCAGGTTGGGCAGTATTGGTATTGGCTTTGCCGGTGCTGTCGGCGTGGTGGTTTTAACCCTGGGGCTTGGACTGAATCCGGGGGCTATTCCGGTGGATGTCATCCTGATTATTATGTCAGTCATTGGTGCTGTAGCTGCAATGCAGGTAGCTGGCGGGCTTGACTATCTGGTTCATCTTGCAGATAAGTTGCTGAGAAAACGGCCGCAACATGTCACCTTTCTGGCTCCGGCAATCACCTACGGCATGACTTTACTGGCAGGTACTGGTCATACTGCTTATTCAACATTGCCGGTTATTGCTGCAGTTGCCCGGGAAAATGGTGTACGCCCCTCACGTCCTCTGAGTATTTCAGTGATCGCTTCTCAGGTAGCGGTTACTGCTTCCCCGGTTTCAGCGGCAGTGGTCGTGTTCAGTGGCTTGCTGGAACCCTTCGGTGTTGACTACCTTGAGCTGCTCTTTATCTGTATTCCGACGACGTTTTTTGCTGTTATGCTGACATCGGTGGTCTGTAATTATCTGGGGACTGAGCTTCACCAGGATGAAGTGTATCTTCAGCGGTTATCTGAAGGCCTCATTAAGTCCCGGGAGGATATTGAAACTTCAATCAAGCCAGGGGCCAGGGCCTCAGTGCTGATTTTTGGTTTAAGCATTCTGGCGGTGGTGATTTATGCAACGCTGGTCAGTGATAAAGTGGGGATCATCGAAGATCCTGTGCTACCCCGGGATAGTGCGATCATTGCATTTATGCTCAGTGCAGCCTGCCTGATTACTATTGTTTCTCATATTGATACCAACCAGATTCTTAATGCCCAGACATTTAAGTCCGGAATGAGTGCCTGTATCTGTGTGCTTGGTGTTGCATGGCTGGGCAATACATTTGTAGGGGAACACCTTGAGAACATTCAGGCACTTGCCGGGGATATGCTGGATGAATATCCCTGGTTGCTGGCATTGGCGCTGTTTTTTGCCTCCATGCTGCTGTATTCCCAGGCGGCGACTACCCGGGCACTGATGCCAGCAGCACTGGCCATTGTTGACCCGGTTACCGCTGTTGCTTCATTTGCAGCGGTCAGTGCTCTTTTTGTTCTGCCCACTTATCCGACACTGCTTGCTGCGGTTGAGATGGATGAGACGGGCTCTACCCGAATCGGCAAGCTGGTTTTCAATCACTCCTTCTTTATTCCGGGTGTTATCTGCATTTCTCTTTGTGTGTTTTTTGGTTTCCTGCTGGCCCCTCTCATTGTTTAGTCGGAGCCAAACATTCTCAATGCAGCCGGTACTCGCTGTAAAACTGGCAGTTCATCTGGAAAATAATTTTTTCAACGGCACAGCAAAAGTCAAAATGGGCGTGAATGAATGTGTCATTCTGATCATGTCGGGTTTCGCATACGATAGTACAAGGATCGGTTTCTATTCTCTGGGCGAGGGATTGCAGTTTTTGAAAATGGTCCATGGCTTCCGTTAACCCGGTTGACCTGATATCCATATCAACTTTGGTGTCGTTTAAATTGCTGACGCTGGTCATGGCTGGAACTCCATTAATAATGTTTATTTGTTGAAGCGATCCTGCTTGAATTAGCCTCTTCAGAAGCTATCTCAAATATACTTGCCACAGGCGATTAAAAAATGGACATGGATCAATAAATACCGAAAGTTAACAATTAATAACGCGTGTTGTATTGTTAAAAGGTAAGTCATTGTCATCAGGCAAGCTAATCAGGGGGAATGTTTATGCTGAATCTTGAGAGTTCGGTTCTGGTGGTTGTTGATGTTCAGGGGAAACTGGCCACCCTGATGCATGAACATAAATCGCTTTTTCATAATATTGTAACCATGGTTAAAGGGGCCAGGTTGCTGAATATGCCAATTCTCTGGTTGGAGCAGCTGCCAGAAAAGCTGGGTAATACTATTCCTGAACTGGCCAGCGAATTATCTGATTTCAGCCCTGTGCGAAAATCATCTTTTAGTGCCTGTGGTGTGCCTGACTTTATTTCAGCACTTGAAAAAACGGGACGCAGGCAGGTCCTGTTAACTGGAATAGAGGCTCATATTTGTGTCTATCAGACGGCTATGGATCTTTTGACGGGAGGTTATGACGTTGAAGTATTGGTCGATGCGGTTTCATCAAGAACATTGCAGAGCAAAGAGGTGGCTCTGGATAAAATGTGTGCCCTGGGCGCAGATCTGACCACCGTTGAGATGGCTCTTTTTGAGCTGATAAAAACGGCTGAAGCGCCACAGTTTCGTGAAGTTGCCAAGCTGATTAAATGAGTCCGGTGCGTACCTCAAACTTATGGGGTACGCATCAGCTATTCCGGATCAGAAAATAAGGTGAGCAATCCCTGCAATGACCGGTAGTGTTACCAGTGTTCTGAGAATAAAGATAATAAACAGCTCAATCAGGGTTACCGGAATCTTGCTGCCCAGCAGCAGGGCACCGACTTCAGACAGGTAGATCAACTGAGTTAGTGATAATGCCGCAATGACAAACCGTGTCATATCATTGTCGATGGACGCCGCCAGGATAGAAGGCACAAACATATCGGTGAAGCCAACCATTATCGTGGTGGATGCAGCTTGAGCCTCCGGTATCTGTAACCACTCCAGTAATGGCAGGAATGGCATTCCCAGGTACTGAAAAATGGGGGTGTGTTCCGCAATCATCAGTGCAATGGTGCCAATACCCATCACCACCGGCAGCACCCCAAACACCATATCGATGGCATTCTTGCCACCGTCCTGAATAACCTTCACCGGACTGGTTATCTTTGCTGCTTTATCCAGGGCTTGCTGCAGGCCCCATGCAAAAGCGCTGGTACCTTCAGGAATGATCTCATCATCGTCACTGCGTACCCTGCCACAGATAAAAACATCTTTTTTTCTGGACAGGGGAGGGAGCCTGGGAACAATAAAAGCAGCCACCAGTCCGGCAAAACAGACGGTCAGGTAGAACTGGGTAAACATATGGTCCAGGCCAACCTGGGCAATGACCACCAGAGAGAAGGTAATGGAAACCACGGAGAAGGTAGTACCGATAACAGCCGCTTCCCGTTGGGTGTAGTAAGAGGTCTCATACTGTTTGCTGGTCATCAGGATACCAACACTGCCATCACCCAGCCATGAGGCAATACAGTCAATGGCAGAACGTCCTGGCAGATTAAAGACGGGGCGCATGACTCGGGTCATCAGGGTGCCCAGCAGCTCCAGAAAACCAAAATTCATCAACAGGGGAAGCAGGAGTCCGGCAAAAATAAAGACGGAGAACAGTGTTGGCATCAGGTCATTCAATACCATGCCTCCCGTCACATCAGACCAGACGGATTCTGGTCCAACCTGAAAATAACTGAGCAATACAAAGATCATTCCGGCAATTCTGACCAGACACCAGATGGGTGTGATATCAAACAGAGACACCAGAAAGGGGCGCTTCATAACCAATCTTGGCAGGAAGGCTTTGGTGATGATGGTCATCAACCCGGTAAAGGTAACAATAACGGTAATTATGGTCGTCAGTTGTTCTTTGAAGACGGCTTTTAATCCACCGGCCAGCAGTGCTACAGGAATGGTAAACTCACCATCGAAACTGATCGGAGTTACAAATAGCAATAGTCCAATCAAGGACGGAATTAAAAAGGTTAACCAGTTACGAAGGCTGGTCTGTCTCTTTTTTACGGCTGTAAACTGCTTCATAACAAGCCTTGGGCTCCTCAAACTCAGTCATGCATAAAAGTATGATTCAAATCGTTCAAATTTCCTGTCCAGTTAATAACAGAGTCAGGAAGTATCGGAAATTGGCTGCCGGCATTAGTAAATGGTGAAGTCAGATGTTTTTGCTGGTTCTGACTAAATTCTGTTCAGGGTTACTATGCATTATTTCTTAATAAATATTAACTTTCCAGCAGGGGAAAGACGTATTTTTTTGATTTATTATTAGGTCTTCTGAATTTTTATTCTGTTTGGGCGATGTGAAATCATTGATTTTCACTTTTTTTAGCATATTTATGCTTTTTTGTGTGGTGATGAGTACAAGACGAAAGAGCAGACCTAAAGCGAAAGGCTGCTGGCTTGAAGGTTTCAGCCAGCAGTAGTCGTAGAGTGAAAATCAACCGCGCTGATTAACCTCGAAAGTAGCGCTGTTCAATAAAGGGCATTTTACTAACCGTCATGGGCAGTTTTTTACTTCTGACCAGTGCATACACCTCTGTGCCCAGTGTTGCATAATCAGCCTTAACCAGTGCCATGGCAACAGGGGCTTCAATCGAAGGACCATAGGTTCCTGAAGTGACCCGGCCAATAACCTGATCTTGTTCATTAACCAGTTCTGCACCTTCACGAACCGGAGCTCTGCTGCTTCCGATCAGGCCGATACGTTTAGTGGACACCTGTTTGGTGTCGATCTGTTTCAGAATTTTTTCTGACCCCGGAAATCCTCCTGTCCGCTCGCCATTGCTGCGGCGATTCTTGCTGATAGCCCAGATCAGACTGGCTTCAACAGGCGTGGTGTTTACATCAATATCATGACCATAGAGACAGAGACCCGATTCCAGCCGCAGAGAGTCTCTGGCACCAAGCCCGACTAATTCAACTTCTGGCTGGTCAAACAATAACCGGGTAATTCGGTCAGCCTCTTTTTCGGGAATAGAAATCTCAAAGCCATCCTCTCCGGTATAACCTGAACGGCTGACAAAACAGGGGACGCTATCAATGTGCAATTGGCGGGAATCCATAAATACCATGTCAGCGACGTCTGGTATTATTCTGGCCATTACCTCTGCTGCCATGGGCCCCTGAAGGGCTATTAATGCACGGTCGCTGAGGATTTCCAGTTCAATATCATCCGGTAAGCAGGATTGGATATGGCAGATGTCCTGCTCCTTGCAGGCTGCATTAACCACCAGATAAAGACAATCATCATAGCGGGTGACCATCAGGTCATCGAGAATACCTCCGGTTTCATGGGTAAACAGTGCATAACGCTGTTTTCCCACGGGAAGGTCGATAATATCGACGGGAACCAGTGTTTCCAGAAAACGATCCGCATGGTTACCGGACAGTTTCAGTTGCCCCATGTGAGAGACATCGAAAAGCCCGGCTTTATTACGGGTATGAAGATGCTCATTTTTGACCCCCAATGGGTACTGCACAGGCATTTCATAACCAGCAAAGGGAACCATTCTGGCTCCCTGGGTACGGTGAAGATCATATAAAGGGGTTTTTTTCAGCTTTTCTTCAGCAGACGCTTCAGACATCCATCGTCTCCATTATAAAGTAGTGAACTTATCTCTGAAATCAGAGTCAATTCTCAGGGATTGGGTTTAGTCAGTTATTATCGGATTAAAGACCCATTTTAGTCGCTGGTTATTGGTCATGTTTCTGGTGGACGGGCTGAAGAAGATTTCACGAACAGGTACCACTGTCAAGGCGTGCCGGTGAAACGTCTAATGACAGACCGTCAAAGGGTATTTGACAGCCTGCCGCTTCCCTTATCCCCCGTGATCAATATTACCGTTATCCAGTAAATTGTTAATGATATCACTGTCAGTACTGCCAAGACTGAACAGGTCAACGTCCTTAAAGGTGACTCGCTGAGAAACATCGCCATCCGCCTGAGGGCTGACCTCCATCACCGTATCATTGCCTTCAGTGGTAAAGTGGAGGTAATCGTCCAGACTGTTATCAGGATTAACGAGCAAGTCATCCAGAACCAGCTTATCGCCCTCATCTGCGTGGAAATCAGTAATAATCAGGTCTGCCACATCGTTGGCGCTGCCGGAAACATTAAGGTGTATGACATCAGCACCGCTGCCACCGGTCACCGTGGTGTCATCATGATCAACGGTGAAGATATCGTCACCTATATCACCCAGTAGTGTTTCCACTCCCGTAGTGGTGCTGTGACTGTAACCGGCTACACCACCACTAATGGTGGTAGCAGTATTACCACCGCCATCAGTAAGACTGCTGCCGCTGTAGTCGAATATCACCTGATCACTGCCTGTCACTGCCGCGCCATCAAAAGTCAATGTCGCCGTATTATCGGTTATATCAACGGTTGTCAGTGTTCGTTCAGCACCATTGACCTTAACCGTAAACTCATCGACTGCCGGCGTACCTGCCAGACTTTCATCAAATATCAGGGCAAGATCATTACCCAAAACCATGGCCTGATTCAGCTCAGGGGCTTTCAGGTCAGCGGCGATCACTGCGACACCCGTTATGCCATCGGTGGTGCTGACATTACCGGCAAGATCCCTGACCAGACCTGCAGCAATGTCCACCAGATCATCACTGACATCACCTGCGGTCAAGGCTGCTATCGCGTCCATTTTCACGCTCGAGAACTGGACCAGAATGCTGTTGTCACCCAGAATCCTGGCACTGGTTATATCATCTTCAGTAAAGGTCAGGGCATCCGTGCCATTGACCTTGTAAGTCAGCTTGGTCCAGTCAAGCACTGGCCTGACAGTTTCAACCGTGGCAGAACCCACCAGAATCTCCTCAAAGCCTGAACCATCGATCTTCAGCAAGCCGGTAACAGAATCATAAAAAGTATCGGTAATGGTGGCCGCTGGCGGCGTTGTACTGATTGCAACCTCCAGCTGGGCAGACAATGAGTTTTCATCACCCTCGGCTGGCAGGCCGAGATCAGCAGTACGATCCCAGGCGCCAGAGCTCGGATCATCCCTGTCAACACCTATACCATCATTCAACTGGTGTAAACCGTAACCGTGCTCGACAAAGGCTCCGTTCAGGGTAATTTGAGGCGATACACCCTCCAACCCAAGGCTGCTGATATCATCACCGGCCTGAACCGTGTAGGTAAACTTGAGGACTCGCCCGGCAAAGGCGGTATTGTCGGCGGCATCGTGAGCCTCCCGGCTATTCAGGGTGCTGGTGTCAAAGGTCGCCGTGGCGCCGTTACTCAGCTGCAGTTCTGGCCAGTCACCGTGGGTTCTTACCCGCATGACCTGGTTGTAGTGCACGTTAATGGTGATTTCATCACCTTCCCGATAAAACTGGTTCTCCGTATTGGCAAAACTTACCTTGGTCACTTCCGGCAGTAGCAGTGCCCTTAGCAACTCAGCACCACTGACAGCAGCAGAACCTTGAGTATCTGTCCAGTATGCATTGTTGGTTCGGTCATAGAAATTATTCAGGTCTTTAACAATGGCGGTATCGTTAATATTGCCAGCGGCATCAGGCAAAGCACCCGACTCCATAACAAATCGTGTATGAAAGCCAGTCACTCCGTCATTGTTAGGATTGTGACCCGTTTCATCCGCGTGGGCCACGTCCCCGGTGGTGTTGTAATCCCAGGTCGACAGCGCCCCGTTTTCTATGACGTAATCCAGGTCAATACTGATAGATACCAATATATGCGAGGATGATCCATACACCAGCTCTACCACGTCATCATTCAAATAAAGCTTCTGTCGGTTGAAGTGGTCATCGGTGTATTCGATGTAGATTTTGGTCCAGTCAATCAGATGCGAATCTTCAATGGGGTTTGAGGTTCCACCCACAATATTGGTGTCGTATTCCGTCTCTACTATCTTGCTAGTGTCATACAAGAGCACCATAAAGGCCGGGAAACTGGAACCCGATTTCTGGGGTCTGATGGCAAATGAAGCCTCCTGGAAATCAAACTCAGGAAGCGTGGTATCAATCGCAATATCGGACAGACTCTTGAATGATTGCGCATCATTATTGACGGGCATGTTACTGACATCCAGATCATTGCCTGCCAGATCCCGTATGGAACCCGCCGTCAGGTCAAATGGTTCAAAGGGGGCATCTGTGGCAACACGCAGATTTGAGACATTCTCACCAGCCTGGACGATGTAGTTGAATATCAGCGTATCGCTACCGGAACCAGAAGCGTAAGTCGCTGTTCCGCCAGTGTTCATATTCAGTAATGGTACACCCTCAACCTCTACAATTTCATCGATCTGTATCTCAATCTGAATCAACTCCCCTTCTTTGTAGGTGCCGTCCGGGGCTACAGAGTCCACCAGTGACACCGTGGGAGCATTAATATCAATCACTCCCAGGCTGCTCTGTCCCAGTGCGTCATTACTGTCAATATCCGGCAGGATGGTGAGTGCACTGTTGCCCGTACCGTCATAAACAGACAGGCCTGAAGGCATGGTCAGGGCATTGGCCGAGGTGTAATTCAGACTGCCGGTATTCTCTCCTGCGTCAGCACCTACGGTATAACTGAAGCGCAGAACCGAGGTGCCGGACCCGCCGGTGTAAGTCGCCAGCCCCCCATTATCCAGGGCCAGCGTCGGCTTGGTGCTGTCATCACTGGCATCAATACCGGTAATGTTCACCACCTCGCTCATTTCAACCTGTATGACCACTTCATCACCGGACTTGAAATGCCCCGGTGTTGCCAGTGACACCCGGGTCACCAGTGGTGAGGCCACATCACTGTAATCCAGAGTCAGGTCGGCAATATCTGCCTGTGCCGTCGGGTTACGGGAGGGGTCCAGTAAAAAGCCCTGAGTGATATCTACGCCATCTTCCGCGCCGCGATAACCGAAAATAGTCTCCAGTTCACTGGCTTTGGTATCCGTCAGCGTGATGGCAATGGTTTCGTTACCGGCCAGCTTGGCGGAAAACACATCATCGCTGGTCAGGGTAATATCCCGGGTGACACCGTCATCCTTGTCGATGTCGATGGTGATCTTGCTCCAGTCCAGTCGGCTGGTAAGGTCCACCGTGGTGGATTCTATGTTGCTTAGCAAGGTGTCAAAATCGGAACCCAGTATCAGTAGCTGGTTGTTCCCTTCATCCCAGGCCGCCCCGGTAATTTCAGCGATTGGAACAATAGTATCCACGCTAATATCGCTGCTGCCAGCCAGGGAGCTGGTACTATCCAGTTCAGGCAACGTCAGGCTTGCTGCAGTTCCGCTGCCGTAGACCAGTGAATTTCCAACGGCCGTGGCAAAACCTAAATCCGAAGCAAAGGTCAGGGCATCCGTACTGCGGTAATTGAGGTCATCAATATTTTCTCCCTCACTGATGGTGTGTCTGAACACCAGTTCCCGGGTACCACTGCCACTCTCGTACACTGCATTGCCCCCAACCGGGTTCTGGCCATCTGGCAGGCGGTCATCCAGCAGCAGGATCAGCGGATCGCTGACATCGTAATTCTGTAACTCCACCACTTCGCTAAAGCGTACCCTGATAACAATCTCATCACCGATGCCGTACCCACCATCCGGGGTATCCGCTGTTATATGGTCAATGGTTGCGCCGGAGGTGGTTACCGACACATCGGTTTCCGCCAGAGTATCCATACGGGCAGCGTTACCGGGAGCATCCAGGATAAATCCGGCATCCACCGCAATACGAACATCACCGGAGAAACTGCTGAGACCCGCATTGTCTGTGATAAGACCGGCGCCCTCATCAAATATAACTTCAAGACGATCCTCATAAACCAGCACTTTATTGACGGTTTCAGCCGTTATATCGAGGCTGGAGAAACTACCGTCAGGCTGCATCAGATTCAGATCCAGCTTGCTCCAGTCAAAATGAATGCCAAGTTCATCACCACTCAGGGTCAGGGACGGATTCAACACCTCCCCCAAGGCAATCATGGTTTCAAAATGATCCCCGGACAGCGTCAGATTCCAGCCATTAATCCCGTCTTCCCCCAGAGTGGCGCTGGCAAAGGTTACCCCGGGCGCCTCACCATCAATAATAATGGCCGACTGACTGGACAGTGCGTTGCTGTCAGTGGCTATCGGCACGGTCAACGAGGCTGCGTTGCCGTACAGTCCTTCAATGGAACCACCGTTCAGCCTGAGCGCACTGCTGCCGTAAACATCAAGATCTGCGCTGGTGTCCCCGTCCTGCACCTGGTATTCGAACGTCAATGTCTGCGTATTGCTGCCGCCGGTATAACGGGCGGTACGCACCTTGTCGCCGGTTTCCAGCATCAGCACAGGCTCTCCGGAAACCACAACCGCAGCGTCAAAATCAACATTGATCACAACAGTGCTGCCAGCAGCATACTCACCATCAGGCGTTATACTGCTGATGGAGTAAACCGCCGGAACGAGCCCGTCGGAGGTCAATGACACCAGAGAAATGTTGCTACTGTTGAAATCGGACGCGTTACCGGCCGCATTATAAAAGAATCCGCCACTGGCGATGGACAGATAGTCACCGTTGCCGTCATTGGAGAAACCTGTCATGGCTTCCAGCGTTTCGATTTTATCGCTGGTCAGGCGAATGTTCAGCGTATCATCCGAGACCGCCACCACACTGGCAATATCACTGCTCGCAAAGGTCACCGGAGTATCGTTGCCGTCACCGTCGACCACGTGCCACTCCAGTTTGCTCCAGTCGAGTCGGCTGGTAAGGTCAGTGGCTCGCCCTTCCCCGGCACTGAGCAAACCGTCAAACCCGGCGCCGGACAGGCTGATCACTTCATTAATCAGGAAGTTTTCACTTCCGGTAATGGCAATGGAGGGGATGTCTGTGCTGACCTGAATCGCGGCATTGGCTGCCAGGGAATGCTCGGAGCCAGGCTCTGGCAGGGTCAACAGCGCGTTATTACCCACCAGGTCGGTGATAATGCCGCCATTGAGGCTCAGGGAATCACTGGACAGGATATCAAGGTCCGGCACAGAGTCAGGGGTCACCACGGTATAAGTAAATGTCAGGGTATCCGTACCCGAGCCGCCGGCATATTCAGCGAAACGATCAATAGTACCTGTTTCCAGCTGTAAGGTTGGCTGACCGTTTACCTCAATCCGTTCAGAAAACTGAACATTGATGGTGATCTGATCACCTTCCACATA
>NZ_JAVRMB020000324.1:0-3882 GCF_031844845.1 Endozoicomonas sp. | reverse complement strand
TTGTTTCCCGAAAGGTGATCCTGACCGCAAAGCCACGCCCGGCGAACACAGCGAGCGACACAATGGTAGTAGCGTGTACTCGCCGTATCGATCAGATTTCGCCGTGGGCTGGTCATGGGTTCTCCTGTCAGGAATAAAATGGGTTCAGGAGAAAAGTAGAATAGATACTTGGAAAGTCCAGTTTATGGGTGTCCTATTTTTTTTCATGGGTGTCCTATTTTTTTCTATTTTTTTTTTTTGACGACTGACGACTGACTGGTCTCCGTGAACCTTTTGGTATAATGCCTATCATAAGTAACATGGATACTAATATTTCAAGCCACTCTCCACGTTGTAAATCTGTTTCAGCTAGTGAGGGTTCCCCTAAGCAGGCGATGAAGGAGGGGCCGAGTATGATTGATGGTAGTGCCACGCCTTATCTGTCCGGTCAGGTACAGAATGGCGGGACGTGCAATGTTTGCTTGCAGCCTGTTAATCTGTCAGACAGAACTGTTGACATTCCGTGTGGGCATAAAATTCATAAACAATGTTACGAAAAAAAACTAAATAACATAAATGATATAAATGAGATAAATAGCATAAATAACCGTAGACCCGGCGTCATCTGTCCCAGCTGTCACGAACCCGCACTGATTCAATCAACTTTTTGGGCTAACGGGGGTTATAAAATCCACATTAAAAAAAGTGAATTGACAGGCCCGCTTCCCTACGTGGGGGATCCGGTAGTATTTACTTTACAGGATGGTTCTGAAGTTATTGTCGCTTTGGGTTTTAAAAAAACCCCGTGCCTTCATGCCGGGCCTGTAACAGGAAATAATTGCGTAATGTATGCGTATGTTACGGATGATAACGCCAAATGCGGGAAAGTGCGTAAAACTGGGCAGCCAGAATTACCTGTGGATACGGGTAATGAAGAAGAGATAAATTCAACCAGAGAGGGCGCTACACTCAGCCTTATCCGTCGATACTTGAGCTCAGCAAAGCTTTCTGAAATTAATAGTGTGCAGAAATATGTGTTTAAATCTTATGGCTTTTCCAATATCTGCAACGAGTCGACTATGTACATATTTTCTTCTCCAGTTGACATCAAAGATTTTGATTCTGGAATAGTTTGCATCAACCACCCTTTTACTCCGTTACGGTGGCGTTCCCCGATCACAGGCCATTCAGTGTGTCAAAAACGAAAAATCACGAACGATTCACCGGTGTCGGCCTCAACCAGAAAAAAGACCAAACTTTCATCCGAACTATTTGCCCGTGCATTTGAAGATCCAAAGCTGAATAAGGCGCTGATAGCTCAGGCAGAATATTCTTATAATAGGATAAGGTTAAAAATAACCATTACCAGTGAAGACAATACTGATTTTATTGCAACACTCAGCAATAATACTTTTAAAGATAAAAAGGTAAGTGCTTTGTTTTCAGATGCTTATGTTATGGATGGTTTAAAGAATCAAAGCTCGGGTTATCCTCAATTTCAGGAACGTTGGTTATCGTTTTGTAACAGCATGAAAGCAGACGACAGTATTGATATCCTGATTCAGCAGGAAATTGACCCTGTTTAATCGGCATGTATCAACGCCTTCCGTTGGTACGGGGATGGCCAAGAAATAGCAAGAAATAGGACACCAAAGAAAAGAAATAGGACGACCAGATAAGAAATAAGACACCCAAAAAATTACAGACTGAATAAAATAGTGGTTCGATATAAAAACTGACAAATTGATCAGTATTAATTATTTCGGAACTCAAGCAGGAAGGGATATAAGAATAATATTTTCGGAAGATCGGACTTTTGAGTACAAAACTAACGGCATGCTTCTGGCTGGCAAAGGCTGACCCTGCACCACCATGCAAGATGCAAGCACGAATAGCGGTTTAGTAAATCAGGCTTACAAAAACTCAGTTTTACAACGATGCTTCAGAATACAAACAACGGCAGGCATGCATACCCTGAAACCAGTTTTGTCCTTGCTTTTTAGCGAAGGCTTGCATTGCCGCCAATTTACCAATGGCACGTCGGAAGCGGTTATTCCAGCTTATGGTTTTGAGCCATTCTTTTTCGTCTATTCCCAGGCGGGACAGAATGGGTGGTGTATCCCCGGAAATGGCTCCCCGCTTGCCGGGTTTGAGAATTCTCCCACTCCAGTCCACTAACTCAAAGTAGTGTTGCCGACTAAACGGAATGGCCTCATCGGGGTTTTGCCCTGATAATCGCAGAGGTTTGAGCGGCAGACCGGTTTTCTTATCCGTGAGATCCTCTACAGGGGGCGTTATTCGTTGCTGGATGGAGGTGTAGTCAGAGGCTTCCGGCGTGTCGGCCATCTTTGCCCTGATCGGGTTAAGGTCTACATAAGCCATGCAGGTGAGCAGGGCGGCTTCATCCAGTAATGCCTGGCTTTTAAAGCGACCTTCCCAGAAGCGGCCTTTACACTTATCTTCCCTGTTGGCTTCCCGGGCCAGATGCTCGTTCAGGCAGCGCATAAACCAGCTGATATCCTGTAATCGCTCTCGGTACTTTTGCGCATATTCATCAATCTGGAGTTGCTCTGCTTAAAAACTGGGGTCAGGTCTTTCTTCTTGAATAACCAACGGCACTGATTTTCTAACTGACATTTTAAACGACTAATGACTTTCAAAAAGCAAGACCTGACCCCAGTTTTGTAGGAATTTTGCATATCCACTATCGTTTGAAATTGAAGCAGCAAACTATTCCAGCTTTATCCGAAGTAGCTGTTGTCTATCCAAAATAAAAGAACTGCTCTCAGCTTTCAGAACGGATCAGCGAACGACATGGACAATGCACAATGAAAGACCTGACTCTGATTTTTTGACCCTGTTTTTTCGGTTTTTTTTGACACCGATTCTTTGACCCAATTTTCGCGTCTTATCTACACGAAAAAAAATTGCCATCATCATGGCATGAAGTTGGCTCTGAGCTGCCAGGATTATATCTAAACCAATATCCGTTGCTTTTTCGTAAACTTCTTGACATGGGATCATTCCAGCCTGCTTTCATCACAGCAACACTTACATCTGAAAGCGCGCTTCCTTTGTAGCATTCTTTGAATTTAATATGATATTCAATATCATCTATATTAAGCCCAGACTGATCTGCTAGTAATATACATTCTCTTTCACGAAAATATACTTCTTTTGCTCTAATCAAGGCGTTGTTGAGAGCGTTCACATTGTTTTGCTCTTCTAGATCTTTGTATGCTAGGTCAACCTCCTCCCATATAAAAAAGCACAACAATAAAAAAGCACCAAAAGCAGCAAAATACAACATGGAGTCTTTGGCATATTCCATGGAGTTTTTGGCATATTTAGGCAAGTTGTGTAGATCAAACTCAATTAGTTTTTTGCATAAGGATTTAATTGTTAGCGGTTCTTTATTTTTCATGATTTTTATGTCAGGTTATTTAATGTTAACGATTTGTTATTAAAAAAACCGAGCCTATACTGCTGAAGGAAAATCAGGGTCAGGTCTTTCTTGCGACAGGCTAAGCCTGAGAATGTGGGAGGTTTTATGAACTGAAATCATTCGTTGAAATCCAGTGGGTTCGACTCCCACCCGGTAAAGATTAACCATCAGCCGGTAGCGAGTTTTGCATAGCCAGGGGTAACCCTGGTTGTGAAGCGTAAACAGCAGGTATTAAATCCGCGGGATTGAGCTCCGAAATATTCGTTTCGCTGGAGGCTTCATTGTTTGGGAGATGGGGTCCGCACTGAAATGTCGATTCGGTGAGACAGAATCAGTCCGGCCGGAGTCTGAGACCGGGGCAAAGGTACAGGATGGATTTCTCAGGAACCTGCGAGATCCAGTGCTGACCTGAGTTAAATAGCCATTGGTTCTATGGCTGAAAAGAACCTGGTCGTCAG
>NZ_JAVRMB020000323.1:0-45656 GCF_031844845.1 Endozoicomonas sp. | reverse complement strand
CCGTCAGGGTATCGGCGTTATCGCCACCTTCCAGCCGGTTCGCTTCGGCATCACCCGTTATGGTGTCAGCACCATCAGAACCAATAACATTCTCAATGCCGATCAGTACGTCGCTGGAACTATCACCATCGTCGCTGGCTTCCTGATTAAGCAGGTCAACATTGACAGCACTGCCGGCATCACTGTAGTCAACCGTATCAATGCCCGTGCCATCAGCACCGTCAGTGCCGCCGATAAGAGTATCTACTCCTCCCGCGCCATAAAATGTATCGCTGCCATCGCCACCGGTCAGTCGGTTATTTTCATCATCACCCCGGATCGAATCATCGTAATCGGTGCCAACCACTCTTTCGATATCAATCACCGCATCACGGTTGCCATAACCATCATCGATGGCTTCTTCACTGGCCAGATCAATGGTCAGGGCGCCGGTGGCGTCGCTGTAGTCAACAACATCATTCAGGCTGTTATCCGTTGTCTCATCGCCACCACGCAGAGTGTCAGCACCATCACCGCCTTTGAGGGTATCCGCACCACCGCCACCATGGAGTACATTGGCCAGATTATTACCGGTTAACGTATCGTTGTTACTGCTGCCGGTGAGGTTTTCAATATCGGCCAGGGTATCCGTATCACTGGTGCCTGCATCCGTGGCCGTACCACTGCCACCACCGGTCAGTGTTGCCGTTACTGCGCTGCCATGTCCGGTGTAATCTGCCGTATCGCCGGAACCGGCACCACCATCAAGAGTGTCACTGCCAGCGCCACCTTGCAGGGTATCGTCATCGGCACCACCAAAGAGCTGGTCAGCACCACCGCTGCCGCTTAGCAGGTCATTACCGTCATTACCGTGGAGGACGTTAGCAACATTGTCGCCGGTCAGCGTGTCAGCGTTGCTGCCGCCGGCAAGGTTTTCGATATCAGTGAGGGTATCTCTGCCGCTCTGGCCATCGTTGTTTTCTGACTGGTCAAGAAGATTGACGGTGACAGACTGAGACTGGGCACTGTAATCTGCGGTATCGCTACCGGCATCACCGAACAGGTTGTCATCACCTGAGCCACCGATCAGGGTGTCATCATCATTGCCACCTCTGAGGGTATCAATGAGATCACCACCATTCAGGGTGTCATCACCGTCCTGCCCTTCCAGAGTATCAGCCCCACCCAGCCCGTTCAGAGCGTCATTGTTTTGGCCACCCTGAAGTACGTTAGCAATATTGTCACCGGTCAGCGTATCGGCATGATCACTACCAATCACATTTTCAATCGATTGAAGCGTGTCCAGACTATAGTGACCATCGTTGACCTGTGCGCTACTGGAGAGATCAACCGTCAGCCCATATTCCGCATCACTGTAATCAACGGTATCAATACCATCATTACCATTCAGGGTATCGTCACCCCGACCACCCACAAGGATGTCATTGCCCAGGCCACCATCAAGGTTATTGTCCTGAGTAAAGCCCGTCAGGGTGTCATTACCCGAGCCACCAATAAGGTTTTCAACGCTTTCAAAGTTATCCCGATCACCGTGACCATCATCATTATCAGTAAAAACACCCGGATTGATCTGGATATCATTGGTCTGGTAGCCATAATCCGCGGTATCGACACCATCACCGCCCCGTAACCAGTCATTACCCGCCTCACCCACCAGCCGGTCATTCCCGTCACCACCGCTGAGATCATTCGCCTCGCTGTTGCCGGTGATGTCATCATTGACATTGGAACCAACAATATTCTCAATATCAATCAGGGTATCGGTGTCAGAGCCAGCTACGACTGAGCCTGTATCAGCACCGTTGTCGTTATCAAGGTCAATGGTTAAATTAACGTTAAGTACACCGCTGTAATCAACCGTATCGGTACCAGCACCACCATCAATGGTATCGCTGCCGCCACCTTCGAAGAACGTATCGGCACCGTCACCACCAAACAGCTGGTCACTCGCGGCACCACCGGTGATAGTGTCAGCCCCTTTCCCGCCTTCAATCCGGTTGATTCCCGCACTACCCGTCAGAATGTCGTCATGATCACCGGCGAGAATGTTCTCCACATCAGTGATGGTGTCGGTCAGTACACCACCTTCGGTGGCCCGGTTATACCAATGCCACTTTCTAATATTAAACGTTCCCCATAAAAAATAAGGGCTGTAGCTCTTTTATCTCATAGTTTGAAAATGAAAATGGTATTAGTGGTGAGATCAACGTTTACAGCTTCAGAGGCTTCCGTGTAATAAACCGTGTCGGTGCCTGCGCCACCATCCAGCAGGTCGTTGCCAGCACCACCTTGCAGGATGTCATCCTGATCGCCACCATAGAGCTGGTCATCACCATCCGCTCCGCTCAGGGTATCGATACCACCATTGCCGTAAAATTCGTTGTTGTTACTATCGCCGGTGGCCTGATCATCCCCTGCACCGAGGCGAATAACCTCGATATCGACCAGGGTATCGTTATCCCCGTAACCATCATTGTTCAAACCCTGATTGACCAGATCAATAACAATGGCCTGAACGCTGGTATTTGCTGAATAATCAACCGTGTCAGTATCACCACCACCATCAAGAGCGTCATCACCTGCGCCCCCGATCAGCGTGTCTTCACCCAGACCACCCATCAGCTCATTACTTGCGGTATTACCGGTCAGGGTATCGCCGGAATCGGTACCAGTGATGTTTTCAATATTACGAAGGATGTCAGTATCGCTACCGGAAATCGCCGTACCATCGCCCCCCAGAACCAGCGTTGCCTGAACGGACTGCCCCACACCCAGGTTGCTGTAATCGACGGTGTCGGTATCAGCACCGCCATCAATGATGTCGCTACCGGCACCTTCTATAAAGCGGTCATTGCCAGCCCCGCCTTCCAGGGTATCCGCGCCATCGCCGCCGGTGATGGTATCGGTACCGGCATTGCCCTTGAGAGTATTGGCAGCGCTTGTGCCGGTCAGCGTATCGTCACCACCTCCGGTACTGACCGCTTCAAAATTACTGATGGTATCCACACCATCCGTGCCCGCATTAACCTGAGAAAGGGTGAGATCAACCGTGAGATTAGTGCCGGAGTCACTGTAATCCAGCGTATCAAAGCCGGTACCACCATTGAGATTATCATCACCGGTGCCACCGCTGATGATGTCATCGTCATTCTGGCCACTGATGGTGTCGGCACCGGCACCACCGTAAATGATATCGTTTTGATCACCGCCGAAGAGTGTGTCTGCATCCCCTTCACCACGGATGATATCAACCCCGTCAAGCCCTTCAATGGTGTTTGCACCACTGCTGCCGGTCAGGGTGTCATCGAAATTACCGCCCTTGATATCCTCAATGCCGATCAGGATGTCATTGCCGCTGGCACCGGATGCATTACCTGCGGTCAGGTTGACGGTAACCCCGGCCTGGGCATCGTCGTAATCCGCCCGGTCAGAGGTGCCGGAATCGTCGCCACCAATCAGTACATCATCACCCAGGCCACCCTTGAGGACATCACTCCCTTCACGGCCTTCCAGTGTATTACCCAGGTTATCGCCGGTCAGCGAATCGCCCTGGATACCGCCAATCAGGTTCTCAATACTCTCAAAGGTATCCTGGCCACTGTCGCCATCGCTGGAGGCCTGATTATTCAACAGGCTGGCAGTCACGGCGCCGGTTACGTCGCTGTAATCAGCGGTATCGGTACCTGCGCCGCCTTTCAGGGTGTCAT
The DNA here is from genome assembly GCF_031844845.1 of Endozoicomonas sp. Classification (GTDB taxonomy): domain Bacteria; phylum Pseudomonadota; class Gammaproteobacteria; order Pseudomonadales; family Endozoicomonadaceae; genus Endozoicomonas. The sequence continues at coordinate 41,949 of NZ_JAVRMB020000323.1, read as the reverse complement.
TACCGCTGTTACCGCGCAGGGTATCGTTGTTATCACCACCTTCGAGGGTGTCGGCACCGGCCGCCCCGGTCAGGTCATCATTCCCGATACCGCCCAGCAGGGAATCACTGCCCGTGCCACCATCCAGAATATCGTCCCCGGCACCGCCATCGAGAGTATCGGCACCTTCTCCACCGGACAGGGTATCGATGCCCCCAAGCCCGGTCAGGGTATTGTTCTGATTATCCCCCGTCAGACTGTCACTATTCTCACTGCCCGTGACATTCTCAATGCTGTCCAGTGTATCGCTGGAGGAATCACCGTCGTCAGAGGTCTGATTCGAGCCTGCGGAAAGATCCACCGTCACGCCAGACTGGGCATCGGTATAATCCGCCGTATCGGTGCCCGTACCGCCTTTGAGGGTGTCGGTACCGGCACCGCCGCTCAGAATGTCATCATTGGCGCCACCCTCCAGGGTATCGCCGCCACTCATACCTTTCAGTGTGTCATCACCCGCACCGCCCTGAAGCCGGTTGGCGTCACTGTCTCCGGTCAGGGCATCACCGCTGGAGCTACCGATCAGGTTCTCAATATCAATCAGGTCATCAGAGCTACCATCACCGTCACTGGTGGCTTGTGAGTTGGACAGGTTGGCCACCACCTGACCGGCAGCATTGCTGTAATCCACGGTATCCACATCGGAACCGCCACTGCCCACCAGACGATCCTGACCGGCACCACCCACCAGGGTATCATCGCCGCTATTACCGGTGAGCACATTGTCTCCGGCATCACCGGTGAGCGCATCATCGGCACTGCCCCCGGTGATGTTCTCTATATCCACCAGCGTGTCCTGACCACCGCTACCGTCATCGTTCAGGGACTGGTTCTGGAGATTAATGGTGACCGACGTACTCCGGGCACTGTAATCCGCCGTATCACCCGCCGATTCACCGGCACTGCCACCATCAAGCGTATCCGCGCCATCGCCACCCACCAGGGTGTCATCGCCGCTTTCGCCATACAGCCGGTCAACGCCGCCATTACCGTCCAGGGTATCGCCAGAGAGGCCACCGTAAAGATCATTGGCGCTGTTATCGCCGGTTAACGTGTCGAGGTGATCACTGCCGCGCAGATTTTCAATACTGATCAGCGTGTCTGTGGCATCGCCACTCACGGATGCCTGGGGAGTACCAAGAGAAAGGTTGGCGTTGACGGAGCCGGTAGCATCGCTGTAGTCCGCCATGTCACCTGCGGATTCGCCGGTGGTGCCGCCGTCAAGGGTATCGCCGCCGAGGCCGCCACTCAGGATATCATCGCCGCTGCCGCCCTGAAGATGGTCAGTACCGGCATTGCCCTTGATGATGTCGTTGCCATCCTGGCCTTCCAGGAGGTTGTCGTTAAGATCGCCGGTCAGGGTATCACCCAGCCCGCTGCCCTTGAGGTTTTCAATATCGGTCAGAGTGTCAGTATCGGCGGTGCCATCGGTGGTGGTGCCGCTGCTCAGGTCAGCGTTTATCGCACGGCCATGGTCGGTGTAGTCCGCCGTGTCACCGTTAGTCTCCCCGTCGGCACCCCCATTAAGCACATCACTGCCGCTGCCACCGATCAGAGTGTCATCACCACCCTCACCGAATAGCTGGTCAGCGGCGGCATTGCCGCTAAGGGTATCGATACCCTCATTGCCCCGGAGAACATTGGCGCCATCATCGCCCGTTAACTCATCGCCGAAGCTGCTGCCGGTAATATTCTCAATACTGGTCAGGGTATCGGTGTCGCTGCCAATGATTACCGTATCGGTGTTACCGGATATATCCACAGTCACACCGGCAGATGCCTGACTGTAATCAACCGTGTCAGCACCACCGCCGCCATTGAGGGTATCGCTGCCAGTGCCGCCATCAAGGGTATCGTTGCCACTGCCGCCTTCCAGAGTGTCATCACCGGCATCACCGTAGAGCGTATCGGCATTACTGCCACCCTCAAGGGTGTCGTCGTCACCGCCGCCACGCAGCGTGTCATCGCCATCACCACCCTGCAGCAGGTTGACCAGACTATCGCCGGTAATGCTGTCGCCACTGGTGCTACCGACAATATTCTCGATGCTGTCCAGAGTATCCGTACCGCCGGAACCATCCGTGGCTGTGGTGTCGGCGAGATTGACAGTAATACCGCTGGCATCATTGCTATAGACAGCGGTGTCAATGCCATCGCCACCTCGCAGCTGGTCGCCACCTGAACCCCCTTCAAGGTGGTCCGCCCCGGCACCGCCTTCCAGTATGTCGCCACCACTGCCGCCCCTCAGGGTATCTTCGCCCGCTTCACCCCTGAGGATGTCAGCATCCATCCCTCCGTCCAGCGTATCTGCACCGGCACCGCCTGCCAGCGTGTCCTCTCCCCCTCCACCATTAAGGATGTCATCACTGTCATTACCCAGCAGGGTATTGGCATTATCATCACCGGTCAGCGTATCGGCAAAAGCACTACCGGTAATATTTTCAATGCTGATCAGGATATCGGTGGCATCACCATCAACACTGCCGGTATCACTTGAGCCGGACAGGTCTGCGGTAACAAATCCCGTGGCATCGGTGTAATCCGCCGTATCACCACCGCTGCCTTCGTCACCACCATCCAGCGTATCGGCACCGGCGCCACCGGCCAGAGTATCATCCTCAAGGCCGCCAGCCAGAATATTGGCACCGGCATCACCGGTCAGGGTATCCCGGAAATCACTGCCGGTGACATTGTCAATATTGGTGATGGTATCAATAGCACCACTGCCATCGGTGGCCTGACTCGATGAGAGATCCACAACCACGCCAATACCGTCGCCATTGGCATCCTGGTCAGTGGTATAGTCCACGGTATCCACACCGGTACCGCTGCCACCGTCAATGGTGTCAGCGCCCGCGCCACCTACCAGCGTATCGGATCCCTCTCCCCCCTCAAGGGAATCGTCACCCAGTCCGCCTTCAAGCCTGTCGTTACCACCGGCACCCTGCAGCCTGTTGGCAGCCCCATCGCCCACCAGCTCATCATGGGCGCTGCTGCCAAGAATATTCTCTATCCCGATCAGGTCATCCTGACCGCCATCGCCATCGTCAGTGGTCTTGCTGATGGACAGATCAACACTGACCGCACTGGCCGCCAGGGAGTAATCGGCGGTATCGCCCACTGTCGTATTCAATCCACCTTCCAGACGATCATTGCCCGCCCGGCCTGTCAGGGTGTCATCGCCGTCATCACCGTAAAGATCATTGGCATTACTGTCACCGGTGAGCAGATCGTCATGGTTACTGCCCTGGATATTATCGATATCGTGGAAGGTATCCTGACCGCCATCACCATCATCAGTCGCTTCACCGTCCGCCAGGCTGGCGGTAACGGCTCCCGCCGCATCGGTATAGTCAACGGTATTTTCATCGGTACCATCACTGCCACCCCGGAAGGTATCATTGCCGAGACCACCGGCCAGAGTATCGCTACCCAGACCACCGGACAGCTCGTTATCCCCGTCATCGCCGGTCAGCTCATCGTCATTATCACTGCCGATAACATTTTCAATGCCGCTCAAGGTGTCGGTGGAACCAAAACCGTCATTAAACGCCGTGCCGGCACCAAGATCCACGGTGACATCATGGCTACTGGTGCTGTAATCCGCCGTGTCAATATCAGCGCCGCCGATCAGTTCATCGATACCACTACCGCCCACCAGCACATCATTACCAGCACCACCATCCAGCCTGTTTTCACTGGTATCCCCGGTCAACTGGTCAGCACCGCTACCACCGCTGATATTTTCAATATCAATCAGGGTGTCCTCACCGCCGGTACCATCCGTGGCCTGGGGTGCAGAGGCCGATAGATTCACAATCACCGCGCCGGTTTCATCGCTGTAATCGGCGGTATCGTCCAGCCCGGCACCGCCATCGAGGGTATCGTCACCGGCACCGCCTTTCAGGGTATCGTCACCGGCCTGGCCTTCCAGAATGTCGTCTTCACCCCCGCCGATCAGGGTATCCGTGCTATCACCGCCCTGAAGATGGTTCGCCAGGGCATTACCGGTGATCGTATCGTCCCCCTGGCTACCAATGATGTTCTCAATACTGATCAGCGAGTCGGTGGCACCAGAACCATCCTGTGCCGTGGCGGGTGTCACGCCCGCTTCAACGGAAAGATCCACCGTGATCCCGGCTGTGCCATCCTGGCTGTAATCGGCGGTATCAATACCTGAACCACCGTTCAGTATGTCAGCACCATCCCCACCCCGGAGTGTGTCATTCTCATCGCCACCATCAAGACTGTCGGCCCCTTCTTCACCGAAGAGGAAATCGTCCCCAAGTCCACCCTGAAGCAAGTTATCACTGCTGTTACCGGTGAGAGAATCACCATGATCACTGCCTGTCACATTTTCAATATTGCTCAGCGTATCCCGGCCACCGCTGCCGTCCGTGGATGTGCCATCAAGGTCAATGCTGACGGAACCACCATCCTGGCTGTAATCCGCAGTATCAGTACCCATACCACCATCAAGATCATCATCACCCGCACCGCCGCGCAAGGTGTCATCTCCGTCGCCACCACTGAGGCTGTTTTCTGAGTTGGTGCCGGTCAGGGTGTCGTCCAGCGCACCGCCAATAGCACTTTCAATGCTGCTCAGTGTTTCTGTGACGGTGCCTTCCGTGGCCTGGTTGGTCCCGAGATTGACGGTGATGGCATCGGTGGTGTTGTAACTGTAATCAACGGTGTCGGTACCGCTGCCACCATTTAGCGTATCCTGACCGGCACCGCCGGACAGGGTGTCATCATTGCTGCCGCCATCCAGGGTGTCATCCCCGTCACGGCCACTCAGACTGTCGTTACCACTGCCCCCGGTGATGCTCTGGGCACTGGCGTCACCCCGCAACGTATCGTTGCCGGAACCACCGATGAATGCCTCAATACCGGAAATGTCGTCCCTGCCACCCAGGCCATCGTTGTTGAGCGCCTGGTTTTCCAAATCGACGGTAACATTGGTGGTTTGAGCGGAATAATCCAGGGTATCGATACTGGCATCATCACCACCGATAATCACATCATCACCGGCGCCGCCCGAGAAGGTGTCGCCTCCGAGGCCGCCGGTAAGGATATTCTTGCCGGCATCCCCCGTCAGCGTATCACCAAGGTCCGAGCCGGTGACGTTCTCAATATTTTCCAGCGTATCAACCGCGCTGGTGACATCGGTTGCCGTGCCATTGGCGAGGTCGACGGTGATGGCTCGCAGATGGGTACTGTAATCCGCCGTATCACCGATGGTTTCCTGATTTTCACCACCACGCAAGGTATCGCTGCCCTCACCGCCCCTGAGGGTATCATCGCCATCGTCCCCCTCAAGCACATCGTTGCCGTCATTACCGGATAACGCGTCCGTACCACTGCCACCCTGCAGGGTATTGTCAATACTGTTACCGGTCAGGGCATCGTTACCGCTGCCGCCCCCGGCGAGGATGTCATTTTCATTGCCACCATTGAGGGTGTCATCCCCGTCATTACCGCGCAATGTATCCACGCCAGCATTGCCGGTCAGGACATTATCCAGGGTATCACCGGTCAGTGTGTCATCACCGCCGGAACCCGTGACGTTTTCTATGCCAATCAGGGTGTCGGTGGTCAGGCCACCTTCCTTCACCTGATTACTGGCCGCCGACAGATCCACCTCAACAGCACTACTGTTAAGACTGTAATCAGCGGTGTCACCACCGACACCGTGGGCACCACCATCCAGTATGTCTGCCCCGGTAACAGAGCCCACCCCGCCGGACAGCACATCATCACCGTCGTTACCGGTCAGAACATTGTTTTCCATATTACCCGTCAGATGGTCATCACCGGCACCCGCGGTGACATTCTCAATATTCTGCAGGGTATCCGTGTCACCAAACTGGTCCGTTGCGGAGCCGGTGCTGAGATCAATCGTGAGCGTCTGCCCTGCCAGCGCGGCACTGTAATCGGCCGTGTCGCCCAGGGTTTCAGCACCTTCGCCGCCATTGAGCGTATCGACACCTTCACCACCGACCAGGAGATCATCCCCCGCCATGCCGTTGAGGGTATTGGCTTCGGCATCGCCAGTCAGGGTATCACTCTCCAGGCCAGTACCACCATCGAAGGTATCGCTGCCATCACCACCCACGAAGGTATCCGAACCATCACCGCCCTGCAGATGGTTATCCGCAGCATTGCCAATCAGCAGATCACTGCCCGTGGAGCCGGTCACATGTTCAAGGTTTTGAAGGGTATCGATGCCACCCTCACCATCCCGGGCCGTGTTGGCACCAATATTGTGAGAAACGGTGTAATCAGTAGCGGAAAGGTTAACGGTTACGGCAGTGCTGGCATCACTGTAATCCACCCGGTCGCCGACCAGGCCATTATTGCCACCATCCAGCGTATCGTTACCGCCTCGCCCAACCAGGGTGTCGTCGCCATCGCCGCCACTGAGGGTATTGTCAGCGGAAGTGCCTTTCAATGTATCGTCGCCGGAACCACCGGCAACGTTCTCAATGGAAATCAGCGTATCCTGACCGGAACTGGTCACAACGGGATTGGCCGTATCATCCAGATCGATGGTAACGCCGGTAGTCTCGCTGCCATAACTGACGGTGTCACTGCCGTCACCACCATCCAGGGTATTGGTACCGCCACCGCCACCCAGAGTATCGTCTCCATCCAGACCAAAGATTTCATTGTCTGCGGTATCACCGAGCAACGTATCGCCCTGGTCCGACAGGTTGGTACCTTCAAGGTTTTCAATGGAATCAATGGTATCTGTGCCACCCAGACCGTCATCGGAAATACGGCCATCACTCAGGTCAACACTGACCGCATTGGTGAGCGCGGCAAAGCTGACGGTATCAATCCCATCACCACCACGAAGATCATCGTTGCCGGAGCCGCCGGCCAGTATGTCGTTGTCGTCGCCACCTTCGAGCAGGTCGTTACCCGCGCCCCCGGTCAGCACGTCATCGCCAGCGCCACCCTGAAGGGTGTCATGTCCCTCACCACCATCGAGCGTATCGACGCCACGACCGCTGCTCAGCACGTTATCGAGATCATTCCCGATAAGGGTGTCATTGCCATGATCCGTAGTGACATTCTCAAAACCAGTAACGGTATCCGTACCGGTAAACAGGCCACCGCCATAACTCTTGTTAACCGTCACTGTCCCGGAGCCATCCGGTGAGGCGCTCAGATCAACCGTAATATCATCCGGTGTATCGAAAGGGCTGGTTACCGTCCCCACCATGTCCAGCGTATCGATACCAGCACCACCGTCGAGGGTATCGTTACCAAAACCGCCATGGATGGTGTCGTCATTTTCACCACCATCGATGGTGTCATCGCCCTCATTACCATTGATGGTGTCGTTACCGGCACCACCGTTGATGGTGTCTGCCCCGCCACCACCAGAGATCGTGTCATTGCCGTCAATGCCATTAAGAACATTGGCACCCAGATCACTAAAAATCTGGTCATCGCCGGAACTGCCGGTCACGTTCTCAATATTGGTCAGGGTATCGGTATCACCACCACTGTCGGTGGCGGTGGAGCCTGCCAGATTAACCATGACAGGACCGGCTTCATCGCTGTAATCCGCCGTATCCGTATCAGCACCACCATCCAGACTGTCGGCACCGGCACCCCCTTTCAGCGTATCCGTACCCGCACCGCCTGAAAGAGTATCGTCATCAGCGCCACCGTCCAGAAGATCACTCCCGTCGCCGCCATTGAGTTCATCAATACCGGCACCGCCCTCCAGAAAATCATCGCCGCTCAAGCCATAAATGGTGTCGTCGCCAGCAAGGCCGGTCAGCGTATTACCACCATGATTACTGGCGTCAAGGTATTCACTACCGGTGATGGTATCGTCATGGATGGTACCGATAGCGCTCTCAAAATTACTGATAGCATCGGAAGTACCATAACCATCATCAGCCACCGTTCCGGAGCCGAGATCAACGGTAACACCGCTGTCAGGCCCAATGGTATTCCCCTCATATTCATAGCTGAACTGAATGGTGTCAGAGCCTGCGCCGCCATCGAGCTGATCATTACCAGAGCCGCCGGAAACGAAATCATCCCCCCCCCTGGCATCAACCACATCATCACCAACGCCTGCGTGAATAATGTCATTCTGATCACCGGTGATAATCTGATCATTGTTCGGACTGGTATCTAATATCAGGGGAGTAAGGCCTGAGGACGTCAGGGTCAGTTCATCAGGATCATCAGCGTCCCGCCGAACCACTGGAATACCGTATTCATTTTCAGAGCCATCATTGAAGACAACCCGGAAGGACAGGTCGACAACCTGACTATCAGACTCGCCTGGAAACGAGAGAATAAATGACGTCAGACTGGGCAGCAGCCAACTGCCATCCCCCTGATCAGCACCGCTGGCGACCCCCCACCCATCAGGCACATTTTCAACATATATCTCGGCAATATCAGTAATATTGGCATCGTTTTGCAGAATTAACTCTTTACTGTTGAGGGTGTTGCTAAACAGTGATGGATTATCACCGTATATTTCTAAGCCATTGTTTGTATTGAAGGTGTTATCGGGATTCTCGCCATTAAGTCCATCACCGGAACCACCAAAATACTCGGCCCCAAGATGCTGCTCCGGATCTGCCTGAGTGATTGACGGATCATTACCACCACCACCAACAATCAGCTGCCCGGCTGTTTTTGCGCCAACATTGGTGACTGAAACGGAGAAGGTAATATCGACATTACCTTCAGACAAAGACTCATAAGGGGCAACGTTATCATCAGGGGCGATATTACTGACATTGCTTTTGGTTGAAGTAAGGCTTTCGGTAAAGTCGCCTTCATGCTGCTCAACCTCTTCTACCTTCTCTTTAGCCTTAAACTCCTCCTCATTTTTCTTGATTTCTTTTGTGGACTTAGATTGTTTTTTGGCATCAGACTCACTGTATGAAGACTGTTGCTTCTGCTCCGTTGACTCGTCTACCGACTCCTCTGATTCCCCTTCAGCCCCTTTGAGCATATTGACCGGAACATCTTCCGATTCAGCAAATTCAGCCTTTGCAATAAAATCATCGCCGGAAATCACTGTGCCATCAGCAAATTTAAACTCAATGGCTTTTTCAGTCGCAATCATTACCCCTGCAAGCAACAGTGTTACTTCAATTCCACCGGGAAAAACGAGAACAAAGTCAGGCCCCCTGACTTCCAGTTTGACGTCATCCGGATTGACATCAAGCTGATACTGAGTATCACCCGATGCAGGCTTAACTACCGATTTTGATAATGATTCAGCATTAATTACTTCTACTTTCTTGTTATTATCTTCTGGATTTCCCCCTGAACTGCCAGTAGCTTGCGACTGCTGATCACCGCTGGCGCCGCTATCTTCGGCCATAGCAACTTCCCTGTGTATTCTTTTTCATTAATTGCAAAGAAAAGGAACAACCAATCAACCCTGATTGATTTTATAATTATTCTGTATTCAACAATTCTCACCAGCCCTATTAAACAGCTAAGCACCCTATTTAAATCACAAGCCATCTTAATAAGGTATAGTTAGCCGATACCATTAATTCAAAGAATCCAGAGAATAAAAAGAAGTGCATTTAATAAAACAGATTTCATAATTAAAAAGATTTTTAATTATTAATTTTAAACCATTAAGATCAGCATTTATGAACAATAAAACACCGTCATGGGGGGAATCTGTCCCCTGGTTCCATGCACACACATTTAACAACCCTCGTTTTGCATTTTCAAGCGTCGCAGGACGATTTGTCGGGCTTACTTTACTCGGCAATTGCTCAGCACCACCGGTCATTAAATTTCTAGAAGCAATTAAAGAATCAAACTTAATTATAAATGATGATAAAAGTGTCCGTTTTGCCATTACCCTGAACCAGCAGGACCTGCAGGATCCTCTGGCGTTAGCGACATTCCCGAAACAACGACTCTTTTATGATGAAGATGGCAGCATTGCCAGAGAATACGGAGCACTGAGCCATGACCATGGCTCGCAGCAAGAAGCATTTTCCCCCTACTGGCTTATTCTTGACCCAACCCTCCGGGTCTATGCCAAAGGCAGCATTGATCAGCCAGACCGTTTTATCAACGCCATGCAGAGCCTGCCTGACCCTGCTCACCACGCTGCCCCCAATATAGACCTCTGGGCTCCGGTACTGCTGGTACCCAGGGTGCTGGAAACCGACCTTTGTGAAACCCTTATCCGTTATTATCAGGAAGGACAGCCTGAGCCCTCCGGTTTTATGCGTACTGTCGATGGCAAAACTCTTGAGCTTAGAGATAACAATGTTAAACGTCGCACCGACGTCAACATTGATGATGAAACGCTACAAATCGCGCTACGACAGCGAATCTGGTCCCGCCTGACGCCGGAAATTGCCAGAGCCTTCCAATTTCAGGCAACACGCATAGAGCGCTATATTGTTGCCTGCTATGACGAAAATAACGCCGGTTTTTTCAAAGAGCACAGAGACAATACCACCAAAGGGACAGCGCACCGACGCTTTGCCATCAGCATCAACCTGAACAGTGAAGATTACGATGGAGGCGAACTCTGGTTCCCGGAATATGGCAACCGCCGGTACAAGCCACCCACTGGCGGTGCCATCGTTTTCTCCTGCTCACTAATGCACGCAGCAACGCCCGTTACCCGTGGCACCCGCTATGTCACATTGCCCTTTCTTTATGATGATGCAGCCGCAAAAATACGGGAAGCCAATAACCGTTTTCTGGGTGACGGTGTTGAGCCTTATCAGAGTGAAGAGTGAGCCAGATTTCTTTTGGCCATTTACCAGCCAAAAGCAGGCAAATAGAGAGCAAGCCGCTGTCCAGCTGGGATGAGCAGCTCGATGTGATCGACCCCAATCCACCCTTTGGTGGCACCGAAGAAGACGGCATCGAAAAAAACTTCCCCGCCGACCTGTTTTTGCAGCTTATTATTGAGGTGTTAAAAGACGGTGGACGTGCGGCAGTGGTCTTACCCGATGGCACCCTGTTTGGCGAAGGCGTAAAAACCAAAATCAAAAAACTGCTCACCGAAGAGTGCAACCTACACACCATCGTGCGTCTGCCCAACGGCGTCTTTAATCCCTACACCGGCATCAAAACCAACATTCTGTTCTTTACCAAAGGTCAGCCCACCAAAGCGATCTGGTTCTACGAGCATCCTTACCCGGCTGGGGTCAAGAACTACAGCAAAACCAAACCCATGAAGTATGAAGAGTTCCAACAGGAAATGGACTGGTGGGGCGATGAGGCGGACGGCTTCTCAACACGGGTAGAAAACGAGCAGGCATGGAAGGTCAGCATTGATGAGATTATCGCCCGCAACTTCAACCTGGACATTAAAAACCCCCATGTCGGTGAAGTTATCAACCACGACCCGGATGAACTGCTGGCCAGTTATAACCAGCAACAGCAGGAATTGACCGGACTTCTGGACCAGTTAAAGGCTACGTTTGAAGACGCTTTGATCCACAACCGGTGAATAATAATTATGTCTGAACAATCGTCTGAGCAGCCGAAGTCTGGTGATCTCCGTATTTTCTCGGGGGAAAGTGGTGATGTCCGTGTGCAGCTTGATGGGGAAACCGTCTGGCTTACCCAGCGGCAGATGGGGCAGGTATTCGGCACTACGCCTGAAAACATCCTGATGCACCTGAAGAACATCTTCAAAGACCAGGAGCTTGAGGAGCTGGCAACTTCTAAGGATTTCTTAGTAGTTCAGCAGGAAGGCAAACGGCAGGTGCAACGGAACCTGAAACACTACGACCTGGATGCCATTATTTCAGTAGGCTACCGGGTGAACTCCAAGCGGGCGGTACTCTTCAGGCAATGGGCGACTGGCATCCTGAAAGACCATCTGACCCGTGGCTACACCATCAACCAGCAGCGATTCGAACAGAACGCCCTGGAGCTGGAAGCGGCGCTCAGACTGGTGCGTAAAGCGGCGGCGACATCAGAACTGCAAGGCGATACTGGCCGTGGACTGATTGAAATCATCAGCCGCTACACCCAAACCTTTCTCTGGCTGCAACGCTACGACGAAGGGCTGCTCAATGAACCCCATGGCCAACCCGGCGGCACCCTGCCCACCGAACAGCAGGCTACAAAAGCACTGGCGGAGCTGAAGCAACAACTGATGGAACGAGGCGAAGCCACCGACCTGTTTGCCCGTCCCCGGGGCGATGGTCTGGGCGCACTGCTGGGTAATCTGGATCAGAGTGCCTTTGGTGAACCGGCTTACCCTACCCTTGAAAGCAAGGCGGCTCATCTTCTCTATTTTGTTGTGAAGAACCATCCCTTTACCGACGGCAATAAACGAAGTGGCGCTTTTCTCTTTGTGGACTTTCTGCACCGCAACGGTCGCCTGTGACCGTTGACGAGATATTAAACGAGCTTTCCCAGCGCAAAGGCTACTTCCCCAAAGCCGCCGTTGAAGCCGCTATTGAGCAGAAAGAGGCAATTACCCCTTACCTGCTGAACTCCCTGGAAAAAATGGCAGCTAATGGCCGCACTGATGATGACAGCAATGCAATGCTCTCCATCTTTGCCCTGTTCCTGCTGGCGCAGTTTCGGGAGCAGAAAGCCTATCCCATTATCATCAACGTCATTAACCGGCCTGCGAAAGAAGCGGAATATCTGCTGGGCGATATCACCACCGAAGGGCTCAATCGGATTCTGGCCTCCGTATACGACGGTGAGCTGGCACCGTTACAGGCAGTAATTGAAAACGACAAGACCTATGAGTTTGTTCGCAGTGCCGCCATCAGAGCAATAACCGTACTCTATTTCACGGGCCAACTGGAACGGGATACGATTCTCGCGTATTTCAAAACACTTTATCAAGAAAGGTTAGAACGCAGCGAAAACCTCATCTGGGGCTCACTGGTTGATTACACCGGCCAAATGGGACTGGATGAATTACTGCCTGAAGTAAAGCTGGCCTTCCAGGATGATCTGGTAGACGACATGTATTGCAGTCTCAGCGATGTTGAAAATATGCTGATGGAAAAAAACAGCATGCCTGAAGAAGAAAGCGACGCTACCCTGATCACCAATACGGTAGAAGAGCTCCAATGGTGGGCCGCTTTCAGACCGGAACCGGAAGTCCGTTCGGCACCCAGAGAACCTGTCGTCCAGGCGGTAACAACGGTCCGTGATGGCCCCAAAGTCGGCCGCAATGACCCATGCCCCTGCGGAAGTGGTAAAAAGTTTAAAAAGTGTTGTGGCCGTTAGGATCGGGTCGGACATCCCACGAAAGCATCGAAAATTGAGAAATCATCCGGCCAATCGTCCTTCGACACTGGCCGGTTTTATAGCAGGCAATAACTTCGGATACCTCATACAGAGGCTCCCATTGAAGTGCCACCCAACCGGTTGAATGGCAGGCATCAGGATATTATTGACGAAAGAGAAGCCGCGCTGGCGATTCTGAAAACGGAATTAACAGGTTAAGATCATGGATGCAGCCATGATCAACCGTTTGATGATGGCGATTATTCAATTCATCTGGCATAGCAAACGAGGTTTGGCCTGTGAAGGTAAAAAAACAACCGCCACAAACTAAAGATCAATGGATTCAGGAAATTCGGGCCGCCTGGCAAGACGCCACAGAAGTGATTCCATACGGACAAGTGATCGGGCACAAGACGACAGAGCATGAACTGTTTCACGTTGCTCCCGATGTATGCCTGAAGTTTCGCGGGATTAAGCCCACCAAAACAGCCAGAAAAAAAGCAACCGATGCGGCTCTCGCCAGTTATGTGGCCAACAGGAATGACCAGCCAATACTGCTGGACCCTCATATGGCCTTTGCGTTTTGTTATATCCTTAGCCATTACGGGCTCGGGCTGATTGATATAACGGAGGGCGAGGAATTACTCGGTTTTATCGAAGACAATCTGGAGCGAATTAAATCAGACCAGACGGTGGTTTCTTTTTGAGTGCCCATGAGCATTCGATGATGACCCGTCATTAAAGCACCGCCATCAGGAACGAAAGCAACAACCCCGCTTGCGGCTGATGGCATCGATGGAACAGACGATTTCAGTCGCCCTCTCTTAACTTGGTGAAAAGGCAGTTACAAAAAATAGCAACACTCGCAACAAGACTATCTAGAATGAGTTCGTTGCAGGTGGTTATGTGCAATAAACACGAGAATTTTTCTCCGTAAGAGAAAGGTTTTTGTGCTTTGAACCTGCATAAATGCAGCTTGAGCTGTAGTCATAACAACGAATGTTGTGCTCGTTGCGGCTTTAATCAAGAGTACACCTGTGACCATTGATGAAATCTTAAACGAGTTTGCCCAGCGCAAAGGCTATTTCCCCAAAGAGGCAGTCGTCGCGGCCATCGAACAAAAAGAGGCCATCACCCCTTACCTTCTGGAAGACTTGCAAAGACTGGCCGATGCCGGCGATGCTGTTGACCAGGAGGACAACTCCGGTTTATCCCTGTTTTCCCTGTTCCTGTTATCACAGTTCCGGGAAACCCGTGCTTACCCCTTGATTGTGGCCATGGCAGCCACTGAACCAGAGACGGTTGAAATTCTGTTTGGCGATATCACATGTATGGGGCTGAACCAGATTCTTGCCTCCGTCTATGATGGTGACCTGACGCCCATTCAGTCCCTGATTGAAGACGATGATAACAGTCAGTATGTTCGTGGTTCAGCAATAGAAGCCATGGCTCCCCTATATCAGTCAGGGCAATTAACGCGGGAAACCATACTGGATTATTTCACCCAACTTTACCGTGGCAAGTTAACCCGTGAGTACAGTCAGGTATGGAATGCCCTGGTAGCCTGCACCGAAGCGTTCGGTTTTATCGAGCTGCTGGATGAGATGAACAAAGCCTTCAGTAATGACTTGACTGAGCCCTATTACTATCAGGATAACTGCCTTGAAAATTTGCTGCTTGAGCACAGCGGCGAACCCCTGTTCAGGCGTATAAAGACATCACTGATTGATGACACCGTTGCTGAACTCCAGGATTGGGCAACATTCAGACCCGAACCCAAACCGAACAGACGTAACGATGCCATCCCGGAATCACGGTTTATCCATACCGACGGTACTCTGGTTCGTGAAACACCGAAAACCGGCCGTAACGATCCATGCCCCTGTGGCAGTGGTAAAAAGTTCAAAAAGTGTTGCGGGCGATAAACACTTCTACCCTTACCCGGAAATTACCAGTAGAAAAAACACCATGACCACTGATTTTTTCCGGTTTCCCCAGACGCCCCATATTCAATGGCTGGGTTCCGGTAAACCCCGAGGGGATAAGATGCTGTCAGCTACCGATGCTGAAGAACTGCTTCAGGCAGAGCTGACAGTCGAAGAAAAAATTGATGGTGCTAATGTCGGGTTTTCGGTGAGTACTGATGAAAAACTCAGAGCCCAAAACCGGGGCGCCTGGTTGCCCTGAAGCTCCGGTGCTGTGCTTTTCGTGGGGCGAAGGCAAGAATACCATTCTGGGAATGGTCTAAGTCATTGCAAAACTTAAGCAGGTGGAAATCTGCTTCAATATAAACTAACTGAACGTGTGGTTATTATTGTTTTATGAACCGATCATCACCGGTGATACCAAGGTGTAGAAGCATGGTCGCTATTTCTTAAAAAGTAGATGAATGTTTGCCCCTGAATAGTTCCCGCCGGAAAATACCGGGATGCCTTCGGCTGCTGATGCCTTGACTAAAATCCGATTCCGCAGTTTTAGCGCTTGTAATTTCAAATTACCGAATTAAAAAGGCTGTAGATCAGTCATTCATCCGGGTATAAAATCCGCAAATCCGCAGGAAGTCCTGATATTGCAGTGAATGTGAAAGCCAAGAAGAAAAAGCTGCTGAAGCGAACAAAAAGTATTGAAACTTATACCCGAACTAATGGTCGAAATAGTCGATTGCAAATGATCCCTTACTTATTAAGAGTTGACTATGAATTTTAGTGAAATTATTAATACTGACTATAAAGAGCCACTTGGTCACCGTTCAGTATATCCTCCACCCCGTTGTGATTCATTATATCCACCCTCAGCGATCCACAACCACCGGACTTGTCGTGAAACGTCAGCGGAGTCAATAATCCCAGCTAACAGGGATCAACCTGAAGTCGACCGTAATGCAATAGGAGCTAAGTTACGCAATATCACGAAAGCCGCGGTTACACGCACACTTTCGGGTGCGACCGTGGTGCTGTACACAGCTGGTCTGGCAACATGGTTTTTTCTTGATTTATCAGATATTCCTGAAGATTCAATTAATGGAAATACAACAGACGATTGCATTGAAATCAACACCATTGCTCTTGCCAACTTGAATTGTTATAAAGCAAGGACCGTAGCTTTCGCCTCTGCATGCTTAACGTATTATGCAAATGTTGGCTGTAAAAGCATGTTTGAAACAAATCAATCCATCGTCCGGTCTGGTATGGCATCAGACCCAATCTCGCCATCATCATACAATGACCACAAGCATTGTGAAGAAGAAATAGTAGTGTTAAATATTCCAGAATCGGATAATCAATCTAGCAAATCAATGATAAACAGATCTATTAAGGTGCTAGATCGCGTCTTTGCCGTGGCGGGCGTGGGTCTTTTCGTTACTGGTACGGTATGTGCATTTTATGCTAAACATTCAGAAATCACGGATAGCCAGGCAGATGGTTTTGTGCATTCTGTAAATGGCTCAGACTATTGTCAGGAAGCCGAAGCCGAAGCCAATGACAGTGCAGGAGTCTATTTTCTCCGGGCCGGATTGAGTTTCCAATTGCTACTTCTTCGTCCAGCTTACAATTTGCTCAAACGCAAGGTGCTCAGGTGCTTATATGGGAATTGTTCTTAAATAATTCCGACATTTCCAACTCGGTTTCCGTTCATCTTGAGCGGAGTCGAAGGATGTCTGGCACGATAGGGCCCGGAGTTAACGCCCTTCGACAGGCTCAGGACGAACGGGGTTTAGAGGCTCAGAAATGTGCAAGTTATTTTGGGACAATTCCATACTGTCGTCGGAAGTAGATACGCCGCTCAGAGCCAATATCCTTAAGTCCCGTTTAACGTATTGGAAAATCAATTAAGAATAGTCTGGAAAGAGTTATTCCCAGGCTGTTCAGGTAAAATACCGCTTCCGACAACATTGCACCCAGTTAAATGTATTACAGAGAATTGTAAATCTCTGACAGATTTGACTCGAGAGGACAGGATAAGTTTCGTCAACAATCTGGTGATAATGATTGCGTGTCAGTTAGCACCTTTGGAATTCATTCGGGCAAGCACCTGCTCCCGGGGACCATCGGCAACTATCTCACCCCTGGCCAGAACAATGATTCTGTCCACCAGCTGCAGCAGGCTGGTGCGGTGGGTGATGACAATCAGGGTCTGTTCCTTGTCCAGAAAATCCGGCAGCTGCTGACAAAGCCGGGATTCATTCAGGTTATCGAAGGCACTGGTGGGTTCATCCAACAGCAACAGCTTGCCACCCTGCAACAGGGTTCTGGCTAAACACAACGCCTGTTGCTGGCCGCTGGAAAGATTCCGGCCCTGTTCACTGATTTCATGATCGTAACCGTCCGGGCACTGGTGGATAAAACTGTCCAGCCCCGTCACCCGGCACACCTGATCCAGATCCGCCCTTTTGATGAGAACCAGGGACGGCGTAATGCCCGTTACGTTCCCTTCTGGGCCTGATTTTATTTGATCGTTATTTGATGGGATGCTGATAAAGCAGGCACCGCAACTTATTAACCCATTGAATATTAAAGAAATAATAAGGCTATTTTTATTTGATCGTTATTTGATAGCAGCCTGCTGTACTATCCATGGCACTGCTGGCAAGCACAGAGGCAATATCGTCCAGCTTGCCCTTCGGCAAAATGGCAACTGCTGACCTGAATTCATAAATCCACAATCCCCAAATCACCCGGTTGACTGGTACAATAGTTTCGCTGTACCAGCCTGCCCTCATTATCTGCCCCTACATCGTCAGTAATAAAGGCTCTCAGCATTTCTTATTTGTGGACGCTCGGGAGTCTGTACGGTGAACAAGAAGCACTTTAGCGAACGAGACATCTGCACCAAATTCATCACCCCGGCCATTGTCCGAGCGGGTTGGGATCTGCAAACCCAGATCAGGGAAGAAGTCACCTTCACCGCCGGAAGAATCATCGTCCGTGGCAGGCTGCATACCCGAGGCAAAAAGCGACGGGCTGACTACATTCTTTATCATCAAAAAAATGTGCCGCTGGCGGTGATCGAAGCCAAAGACAACAAACACAGTCTGGGTGCCGGAATGGAACAGGCACTGGGTTATGCCGAGGCCCTGGATATCCCCTTTATATTCTCCAGCAATGGCGATGGCTTTCTGTTTCATGACCGTACCGGCCTTGCCAGCCAGATGGAAACCGAGCTAAGCCTTGACCAGTTCCCCTCCCCCGCCGAGCTATGGCAACGTTACAGCCAGTACAAGGGGTTGGACGACACGGCTCAACAGATTGTCTCCTTTCCTTATTATGATGACGGATCCGGTAAGTCTCCCCGCTATTATCAGGCCAATGCCATTAACCGAACCATCGAAGCCATTGCCCGGGGTCAAAATCGTATACTGCTGGTCATGGCCACCGGTACCGGCAAAACCTACACGGCTTTTCAGATCATCTGGCGACTGTGGAAGGGTAAACAGAAAAAACGCATCCTCTTTCTGGCCGACCGCAACATTCTGGTGGATCAAACCAAATCCAACGACTTCAAACCCTTTGGTCCGGCCATGACCAAGATTGAAAAGCGTCAGGTCAACACCGCCTTTGAAATTTACCTGTCACTGTATCAGGCCGTCACCGGTAATGAAGAAGTCAGAAACATCTATAAACAATTTCCGCCGGACTTCTTTGATCTGATCATTATTGATGAATGTCATCGAGGCAGTGCCTCAGACGATTCTGCCTGGCGGGAGATACTGAACTACTTTTCCGGGGCAACCCATGTGGGGCTGACCGCCACACCGAAAGAGACCAAAGACGTTTCCAACATTAATTACTTTGGGGAACCGGTCTACACCTATTCTTTGAAGCAGGGTATTGAGGATGGTTTTCTGGCCCCCTACAAAGTCATCCGCATCGACCTTGATGTTGACCTGCAAGGCTGGCGGCCAAAATCCGGGCAGAAGGATAAATACGGCAACCTGATTGAAGACCGCATCTACAACCAGAAAGATATGGACCGCAATATCGTTTTTGACGAGCGCACCCAACTGGTGGCCTTCAAAGTCACCGAGTACCTGCAGCAGACCGGCGAATTCCAGAAGACCATCATCTTTTGCACTGATATCGACCACGCGGAACGAATGCGGCAGGCACTGGTCAACCAAAATCCTGAGCGGGTCAAAGAAAACCGCAAGTACATCATGCGTATTACCGGCGACAATCCCGAAGGCAAAGCCGAGCTGGATAATTTTATCGATCCGGAATCCCGTTATCCCACCATCGTCACTACCAGTGAGCTGATGAGTACCGGTGTCGATGCCAAAACCTGCAAACTGATCGTACTGGATAAAACCATCAATTCGCCCACCGAGTTCAAGCAGATCATTGGCCGGGGTACCCGCATCGATGAGGAACACAACAAACACTGGTTCACCATCATGGACTTCAAAAAGGCAACCGAACGATTTGCCGACAAAGACTTCGATGGCGACCCGGTACAGATTTTCAAACCCAAAGAAGGCGACGATATTGTTCCGCCGGACGACATCCCGCCCGAAGATGACGACATAACCCCGGATGATATTGACGATCCCGTCGACGATGAAAGCATTGAAGATGGCGAAGAGTGGGGCAACGATGACACCGATGAGGAAGATACGCCCACACCACCGCCACCCGAAGAAGAAGGAGAGCCAGAGCCCCGCATCAAATACCATGTTCAGGGTCAGGAATTCAAAGTCTCCAAAGAACGGGTACAGCATCTGGATGCCAACGGCAAACTGGTCATCGAATCCATGCACGACCACACCAGGGAATGCGTCACCCGCCAGTACGCCAGCCTGGACGACTTTCTGCGTAAATGGGGCAGTGCCGACAAGAAAAAGGCCGTGATCGCCGAACTGGCTGAGCAGGGTGTCTTCTGGCCTGAGCTGCAAGCCAACGTCAGCAAAAAACTGGGTACTGAGTTGGACCCTTTCGACTTGATCTGCCATGTCGCCTTTGATCAGCCACCGCTCACCCGAAGGGAACGGGCGGACAACGTGAAAAAGCGCAACTACTTTACCCGCTATGAAGGGGCTGCCCGGCAGGTTCTGGAAACCCTGCTGGAGAAGTACGCCGATGTGGGCATTGAGCCGGTGGAAGAGATCACCATCCTCACCGATCAGGCCTTCAGCAAGATTGGCGCCCCCATGGAACTGGTCAGTGCCTTTGGCGGCAAATCCGGTTACCTGCAAGCGGTTCAGGAGCTGGAAGCCCTGCTTTATAGCAAACCACAATCCGCCTGATTTTTACCCTCACCTCTTTTACAATGGCGGCCCGGATAGTCCGGCGCTGCCTAATCTGTTTTTGAATAAGGATTGCCCATGTCGATCAGTACCACCATCAAGTCTATCCAGGACCTTATGCGTCAGGATGTGGGCGTCGACGGCGATGCCCAGCGAATTGGCCAGTTGGTCTGGCTGCTGTTCCTGAAAATCTTTGATGACCGTGAGCAGGAATGGGAAATGCTGAACGATCATTATGAGAGCCCTATTCCGGATGCACTGCGCTGGCGCAACTGGGCCGCTGATCCAGCCGGTATTACGGGGGACGCACTGAAAACCTTTATCGATACTGAACTGTTCCCGGAGCTGCAAACGCTTCATGCCAAAGAAGGTGATCAACGTGCCATAGTGATTCGTAATGTATTCGCGGATGCTTACAACTACATGAAGTCCGGCCACCTGATCCGGCAGGTGGTTAACAGAATTCAGGCAGATATCGACTTTAATAAGTCTCAACAACGCCATGCCTTCGGGGATATGTACGAGCAGATTCTTAAGGACCTGCAAAGTGCCGGTAACGCCGGGGAGTTTTATACACCCAGAGCCGTCACCGAATTTATGGTGGCACAGGTTGACCCAAAGCTGGACGACAAGGTGATGGACCCCGCCTGCGGTACCGGCGGGTTTCTGACCTGCGCGATTGAGCATAAGCGCAAGCATTACGTCAAACATACCCAAGCTGACGGAAAGCGACTGGAGGCGAGTATTTTCGGTGTCGAGAAGAAGCCGCTTCCACACCTGCTGGCCACCACCAATATGATTCTGCACGGCATTGAAGTACCCAGCCAGATTCGTCACGACAACACACTGGCTCGTCCTCTGAAAGACTGGACCAAAGAGGAACGGGTGGATGTTATCGTGGCCAACCCACCGTTTGGTGGTACTGAAGAAGCAGGCATTGAGAAAAACTTCCCCACCGATATCCGCACCCGGGAAACGGCCGACCTGTTTATGGCGCTGTTTATTCGCCTGTTGAAAGACAATGGCCGTGCAGCGGTGGTACTGCCCGATGGTTTTCTGTTTGGCGAAGGCACCAAATCCCGCCTGAAGGAAAAACTGCTGACCGAGTGCAACCTGCACACCATTATCCGGCTGCCCAATGGCGTTTTTAATCCCTACACCGGCATCAAAACCAACCTGCTGTTCTTTACCAAAGGCAAGCCCACGGACACCATCTGGTACTACGAACATCCCTATCCCGAAGGTTACAAAAACTACAGCAAAACCCGCCCCATGCGAGTCGCCGAGTTTGCCACAGAACAAGCGTGGTGGGGCGATGAAGCGGACGGTTTTGCCAGCCGGGTTGAAAATGAACAAGCCTGGAAGGTGGACTTTAAGGCGATCAAAACCGCCGCCGAACAACGCTGCCAGCCCCACCGGGATAACGAGGCCCGTTATAAGCAGCAGGCCAATGCGCTGGAAATGAGCGTCCGGCAACTGAAGGAGGACCTGAAGGCAACGAAGGATGCCGGTATCAAGGCCAGCCTGAATGAACAGATTCGTCAGCAGAGCGATGAAGCAAAACAGCTAAAAGCCAAAGCCGATATTGAGAAAAAGACGGCAGATGCCATCTATTGGCCCATCTTCAACTTGGATATTAAAAACCCCCATGAGGGGGAGCAGGTGAGCCACGACCCGAAAGTATTGTTGGCGCACTATCAGCAACAGCAACAGAGCATGACTGAAACCCGTAGCCGGATTAAGGCGATTCTGGAAGCGGCAATGGCTGGGGAGAACGCGTGATGTTAAATGAACTGACCGAGCACCTTGACCTGCTCACCACCACCCGCACCAACCGTTCCACCAGCGTGCGGGGGCGGGGTAACAAGCTGGAGCTGGCCGGCATTAAAAAACTGCGAGAGTTGATTTTGGAGCTGGCGGTGCGGGGCAGGCTGGTGCCGCAGAATCCAGAGGATGAACCGGCCTCCGCGTTGCTGGAAAAGATTGCTGCTGAAAAAGCCCAGCTGGTGAAAGAGGGAAAAATAAAAAAGCAGAATCCGTTACCAGCCATGAAACAAGAGGAAAAGTTCTTTGAGCTTCCGGATGGCTGGGAATGGTGCCGCCTTACAGAGCTTATCCCACAATTCCAGAATGGAGCATCGAGCCGTGGTGATAAAGATGGTGAAAACGTCATAGTGTTGCGTTTGGCTGATATCAAAAATTGGCAAGTATCGCTTGAGGATACGAGATCGCTCACTATTACCCATAACTCAATTACTCGATACTCAGTAGAGAAAGATGATGTGTTGATTATCCGAGTAAACGGCAGCGCAGAAATCGTCGGACGGTTTATCACATGCAGCAAAGATTATGATGTAATTTACTGCGATCATTTCATACGAATGCGTTTTCCAATTAAATGTTTGGATAGCAGGTATTTATCTACCCTCGGGTCATCCAGACTTATTAGAAACAAAATTGCAGACTTGTTTGTGAGTACTGCCGGGCAAAAAACTGTCAACCAAACACATATTGGTTCATTACCTATTGCTTACCCACCCTTAGCTGAACAACACCGCATCGTCACCAAAGTCGATGAACTAATGGCCCTGTGCGACCAACTTGAACAGGAAGAAACCATCAGCATCACCGCTCACCAGACGCTGGTGGATGTCATGCTCACCACCCTGACCGACAGTAAGGACGCCTTCGAGCTGGCAGAAAGCTGGTCACTGGTGGCAGAGCACTTCGACACCCTGTTCACCACCGAAGCCAGCATTACCCGACTGCGCCAAACCATCCTGCAACTGGCGGTGATGGGCAGACTGGTACCACAAAATCCGGACGATGAACCGGCAGCCAAACTGTTGGAGCGTATTTCCGCTGAAAAGGTCCAGCTAATCAAAGATGGCAAAATAAAAAAACAAAAGAAGCTACCTACCATCACAGATAAAGAAAAGCTGGTTGAATTACCAAATGGTTGGAAGTGGGTAAGACTTGGAGAAGTTATTACTTTAATTTCAGGGCAACACTTAAAGCCTGATGAGTACACCGGCTCTCATCAAGATGGAACCATACCATACATAACAGGCCCAGCGGAATTTGGGCCCGTGTATCCGACTTTTTCGAAATATACAAAAGAAAAAAGAGCGGTCTCTGAGCATGGGGATATATTGATTACCTGCAAAGGGTCAGGTATCGGCAAAATGAACCTCGCCAAAGAAACTACGGCAATAAGCAGGCAGCTTATGTCTATACGGCCAATTTTACTTAAAAGTGACTATGTCCAACTGATTACCAAATCTCTCTATCGCTACTTCCAAAGCAAAGGTGTAGGTATCGCAATACCAGGCATATCTCGTGAGGATATCAACGATGTAATCATTGCCTGCCCTCCTGAGCCAGAACAAAAGCGCATCGTCACCCGAATCAACGAGCTGATGACCCTGTGCAAGACC
The DNA here is from genome assembly GCF_031844845.1 of Endozoicomonas sp. Lineage (GTDB taxonomy): Bacteria > Pseudomonadota > Gammaproteobacteria > Pseudomonadales > Endozoicomonadaceae > Endozoicomonas. Next base: position 18,000 of record NZ_JAVRMB020000323.1, on the reverse strand, counting down.
CTGCAACAACAGGTTCAACAAGCCCAAAGCACCCAGCAGCAACTGGCCTCCGCATTGGTGGAACAGGCCATCACCACTCATAATCAGCCCAACGAATCCCACAAGGTAGCCTGACTGTGACCACTGAAGAAATCCTGAACGAACTGAACCTCTGGGAAGGCTATTTCCCCACTGCCGCCGTCGAAGCGGCCATAGAGCAGCAGCAAACCATCACCCCGCACCTGCTGGCCCATTTACAGCATTTGGTGGACCTGGGAGAAGAGGCCAGAGAAGAAGAGGATGATGAGCACCATGGCGATCAGGGGTTGACGATGTTCACCGTGTACCTTCTGGCCCAGTTCCGTGAGGCCGGGGCGTACCCGCTGATTTACCGGCTGATGTCGGCCTGGGAGGGTTCGGCCTTTTTCCATTTAGGCGATATCGTGACCGAAGGGCTGAGCCGCATACTGGCCTCCGTTTGCCAGGGTGACACCACGTTGATCAAACGGCTGGTGGAAAGTAACGGCGTAAACCCCTATGTTCGCAGTGCGGCCCTGCACAGTCTGATCACCCTGTACTCGGAGCAGGCATTAAGCCGTGATGACCTGCTGTCGTACTTCAAAAGTATGTTCCGTCTGCACCCGATCCGTGAACCCAACCTGATCTGGAATTCTCTGGTTATCTGTTCAGAAGCGATGCGTTTCAGCGAGTTGCTACCCGATATCCGCCAGGCCTACAAAGAAGGTCTGGCCACTAACCGCTTTGCGGCCCTGAAAGATGTGGAAGTCGAAATAGAGACAGAATACGACGACCTTCGAAGGCTCAGCTACGACAAGCACTACATCACCGACACTATCGCTGAACTTAAAGGGTGGGCAGCGTTTCAGGAAGCGTATTTGAAACCCGCCGATGCGCCGTACGATGATGACGATTACTTCCATATCTCAGCCCCGGTCATCAACCAGGCGGCAAAGGTTGGCCGCAATGAACCCTGCCCCTGTGGCAGTGGCAAGAAGTTCAAGAAGTGCTGTGGCCGGTAGGCATCCAACATTTTTTTGTTGAGGTTTCTGCGACAAGACCGGTGTAAAATTTTCAGTGACGAGATAACTCTGGCTAAACACCAGAAAAGAAGAATCAGGCAACCGATGCGGAGTGATTGAGTGCCATACAGCAAACCTTGGATCAGCTACCAGGAACAACTGGACAGGTTAAAGCAACGCGGACTGGTGGTGACCGATGATGATAAAGCACTATCCTACCTTGAGCGGATAGGATACTACCGGTTAAGTGGGTATTGGTTTCCATTCCGGGAACGAAGTGGTGAGTATTGTCCGATCAATGGCGGCAACATAGGCCGTACAGACCGGTTAGCATTGGATCAATTCAAACCAGGTGCGACCTTTCAACTGAGACCCGGAAGTTCTGCACGGTATTATTAGGATGTCTCTTGTAGAAAATACCATCCCTTCGGCTATTCCTATCAGTTGAAAAAAAGTTCATTTTTTCCAACTGGTACAGCACTGCCTTGGTATCAGCATCTTGGTGTCCGAACGCTTCAGTAACCTGTAAAACCACAGGGTGAATTTCTGTGATGGTTGCATCCTGAATGCTTTCCACATTGTGCTCAACAGCGATGTTGAAGAGCTGTTCCTTTAGTAGATCATCCCAACGCATAACCAACTCCAGACAAAACGGACTTCAGATAGTTTTACTGTACTATCGAATCAAATGATTCGGTAGAGGTAATTCATACAGTGCGTTATGATACTTGTTATCAAATTGGTGGTGATGGTTATGGAAACACAAGTTGAACTTAGGCTAAAGCAGATCGATTTTTATCTAATGTTCTGGGGCAAGGTGGGCAGGAGTGACTTGATGCGTCACAATGATATTGCTATTGCCACTGCAAGCCGTACATTGAAAGCATATCGAGAACAGTATCCGAAAAACATGTCATTTGATGTCAGTCAGCGTAGCTACATTGCATCAGACAGTTTTAAGGTAAGATTTGATCACAACCCCGATTCGGCACTTAGGCATCTGGCATATGGTATTGAGGAGCGACAACTCTCATCATTTAAATATGGTCCTGCTGTTGTACAAGAGTTTATGGCGACGTTGGATGCGGAGATTACTGCAACTATCACCACAGCATTGGTACAGCAAAGGGGGATTGAGATTAACTACATATCAGCGAGTTCTGAGGCCGGAAAGAGAAACGTAATTCCCCAGCATATTTTCTCAAGCCAAGGTGGGTGGTACTTCAGGGCTTATGATCAAGCCAGAAAGTCGTACAGGAATTACAAGTTTTCAAGAGTCCTGTCTGCCGAGAAACAGAAATTGTATGACTCAAAGGCGTTACCGCAGGATGAAAGTTGGAATACCTCTATCACACTGACACTCGCTCCTCATCAAAAGCACCCACATCCAGAGGCGCTTCGAATGGATTTGGGTCACCGACAAACCAGTGTCAAACATTGTAACCAATGCTGCTATGGCAGGTTTTGTGCTATCTGATCTCAGGGTAGACTGCTCAGCTAAAGCAGAACTATCACCATTTCAGTTTCCTCTTCAGTTGATGAACCTGCATGAGTTACATGATATTAATTCTTTGACACTTGCTCCGGGATTCTCAAACTGAGAACTCAGGAAAGCTAAGCCGTCAGAATATGCTTTAAATAATATATGCACATATGGGGGTAGCCACTAACTTGGAACAATAAATGGCTACTTCGCATTATATCGCCTGCCCTGAAATAAAGTCGCTTTAACTAGCTGAGAAACCATCCCAACAATCTGCTCAGCAGTTAAACCCTTTGGATGAATTACACTCATTCGTAATGTTGTAATGACATGCAGGCTCATCAATAGCCTGATCAGTTTCTGAAACCAAACCACTGATCCTATAAATCACTGTTATATTCCTAATAAGATTCCTCCCTCCCCTACCAATAACTCGTTCCATAACCTTCAAATACTGGCCGGTGATATGTATCAAAACCAGACCAGCCCTACAGGTCGTAGCCGAAAAATCAGGCTTAAGTAGGACAGGGATACCTGTCTCGTAAAGGGTATGTGTAGACTTCCGAAAATATGGTGGCGACAAAACATCCGGGCACCCCAATCCCCACAACTCCCGATCTGTTTTGTAGCCAATGAGTGGCTGAAGGCAGTGTCCACAGCGCAGGCTAAATTATAAGCTATTATTAATTTCCCTTTTGTACTTGTAATCTTGATTAAGGAAACTTTTATCTTCAGAGGTTGTCCAATAGATCACCTGTTTCTTCAAGTATGAGTGGTGCTCAATGGAAACTTCATTACCTTCTATTCGTAGTCAAGCTGAACCACATGATAATGGTAATAGCAATACTGCCCCTTATTCAGAATTATCTGATAAAAAGCCATCATTCGCCCAAAAGCATGCGGCATCATTAGAAAATGTTGCTCTAGGTGGAATTAGTACATCCAGCCGTCAGGAGGAAAAATTAACTGACCAGTTATTAACTCAGCCTATTCGGGAGCGGCAATGTAGCTCCAAATCTACGGCATTAATCAGTTATATTCAAAAAAAATTGTTAAACTTAGAGCTTGATCTTAAATTTGTCGAACCATACAGCGAAGAATTGATCCATACAAAGGAAAAAATCCCCTCTACGGGAAGAATGGATAAAATCTATAACCGGACAAACAATAGCATGTACATCAATTCGCCGATATTCGAAGTATTTAGTCATGATAGCAATGTCTTATCTTTGGGATATAGTGTTGGATTGCTTATCAGTAAACATCATTTAGGTAGTTATTCCTTATTGCCTGAATCTAGACTGTTAAGTGATATTAAAGAGACTCCACGAGTGGTTGGTCACTCGTGCTTGGTTTTCAAAAGTAAGGAGGAAAGTGACCCAGTATTGTTAGATCTAACACGATGTAGCTATATGGCAAAACCTGATATTTTCCTCGGTTCTGCCAGCGAACTAAAAGAAGAAATAAAAACAATGTTGTCAGCACAAAAGCTAGATCGTAGTGGAGGTTATAAGTTTTCAACGGGAAGTTTTTTATCCGGCACAGCTAGCACTATAATAAATCGTTTTATCTTTATGGAAAAAGATGGCCCTGATCTAGATTACGTGACAAATTCTTTGTTTAATAGCTTGTATGGAGCAAATATGAATCCAAAATATGCAGAGGCGTATGCGAAACGTGAAAAAACTCCAGATATTTATTAAACCATTTTGGGTAAATCAATAATTCCCTCAATGAATTATCGTAACTCCGACACACAGAAATTTCGCAATGTAAAATACTTACATTGCGGAAGTTGTACCAATATATAGTTCACCATATTGGAAATTATTTAAATGTAATTGCCAAGACTTGATCTAGCACTCTCTTGCTCATATTAGGTTGCACTATTATCAAGTCTGGATTATTACACCTCTGACAATGCTGACAATGCTACCACCTGCCAATTGTACCGATCTCCTTGCCAATGACCCTTTCCAGAACCCACAAGTGATTGCCATTAATGTGCGTTACCACCCACAAGTCCTGTCCTAATCATCCCGGTAAGTCTGGCTGAAGCAGAACATAGATACATGCCTCATATAGCGTATGAGATGACTTCCGAATATATGGCGGCGACAAAACATCCGGGCAACCCAATCCCCACAATTCCCGATCTGTTTTGTAGCCAATGAGTGGCTGAAGGCAGTGCCCACAGCAAAGGCTAAACCTATCTTCAAAGGGTAATATTCTGGATGACATACAACAGTTACCCGTGTTTTTATATGGACGATGGTAACAAACTATCTGATTGAGGTAGAATACTCTGTTACCCCACCATGACGCAGAGAATCAGATTTATGAATATTTTCGATGATGCCCTTAACATTCTTAAAAATAAAAGTAAAATCCGCCAATTAGTCTCCGACCTGCATGCTGGCCATGGATGCACTGGAAAGGATTGAAATTGCATTACGGGTCGATATTTCCCATTTCCTCGGAGAAAAAGACTCATTTGCTTATGTAAACCCGGCTCTGTTTTTTGACAAATTTACCTCGGTAATCAACCCCAAAACCAAGCTGACCCAACATCAAGACTGGTTAAGGCGCCACGCCAAACTCATCAACCGGTCAAAAGAGGAATTTATCAAACATAACAAGGCTCAATATGGCCTACCGCTACCGATCTGGATTACCTGCGAGGTTTGGGATTTTGGCACCCTGTCTACGCTATACAGTGGTATGAGGCTGGAAGATCAGGATGCAATTTCGGTTAAGTATGGTGTTAAAAATGGTCGCCATTTCGCCTCCTGGCTGCGGGGGCTGAACTATCTCAGAAACCTGTGCGCCCACCATAGCCGCCTGTGGAATCGCAACATTATCGACAAACCAAAGCTTACTTCACGAGGCGAGATTACATTTGTTGAGCATTTCCGGAGCAATGAACATGCGCAGTTCAGAGCCTTCTTTTTGCTCTGTATAGCCCAGCATTTGATGGTGACAATAAATCCGGGTTCTTCGTGGTTTCAAAGGCTATCGAAACATATGTCTGAATTTCCGAAACTGGATCATCTCGGGCTTAATCTCTATGGTATGGGGGTAATTGATGGGTGGGAAACTTGGGAGTGGTAAATAGCAGGCAATAAAAAACCCCTTAGCAACATTCCCGCATGCGGTTCAGTCGAAAGAGGTCGTGTTACCGAGAATCTTAGCTCACCTATGAACTAAGTCAATACGCAATTTAAAAATCGGGCAACTATTTTAAAGTCAATACGACCCAAACACAACATATAGTGCCTCATATTGAAACATACCACTAGCCACCCTTCAGCCCATACTCACCAGTGTCCGCGCGCAGTGGTTGAACGGTCTAAAGCACTGGGGAAGTCCCATGTCCGGTATACGTGGAACCCTTCCCCTTTGGTATTCACTCTTTAGCCTCCAGTCAGCCCCAAGCCCAGTTTCATCTGTAAAGATGAGTGTACTTGCTGGACACATTCACAGCCCCGCCTAAGTAATTGATCTACCGTGTCCAATAAGCTTATTTCTGATCAATTGGACAGATCGTAAAGCAGCGTCTAGTTTTTCCTTTACACAAATAAGAAGTAAAGGATGTAGCAGTATGAAAGGCCAGAACGTCGGATATATCCGAGTCAGCAGCGTTGACCAGAACACCGCTCGCCAGCTTGATGGCATCGAGCTGAATACGACCTTTGAAGATCATTGCAGCGGCAAGGATACCAACAGGCCTCAATTAAAGGCCTGCCTGCGTCATTTGCGTAAAGGTGATCAACTGCATGTCCACTCTATAGATCGTCTTGCCCGCAGCCTGAAAGACCTGCAAACACTGGTTGAAGACCTGACCGAGCAGGGCATCAGCATCCAGTTCCACAAGGAGAACCTGATCTTTACCGGTGACAGCAACCCGATGCACAAGCTGATGTTCCAGATGATGGGAGCCTTCGCCGAGTTTGAACGCGGTATGATCCGTGAACGACAACGGGAAGGTATTGCTGCTGCCAGGAAACAGGGTAAGCAGATTGGGGCGAAACCAAAGCTGTCTTCTGAACAGATGGAAGAACTCAAGGATCGAGTGGCTGCCGGAGAACAGAAAAAAGCGTTGGCCCAGGAGTATGGGGTCAGCAGGCAGACTCTTTATAACCTGTTAACCAGCAAACAGTGAAACTGATATTACTCACCCCCGTTCGGACATCCTCCATGGCAAAGCCCTGCAACTCTTTCTGGAACTGGCTGTGTGGTCATTGAAGCAGTGCTAACATTGAATTCTTTCGGGCATGTTCACTTTCAGTGAATACTACGGGTGATTTGTTTTGCCTGGTGCTGAGCATTGAGCAGTGCTCTCTTTTCCAGAAAGGCATCTACTAATGCTAACTGCCCTTCTTTCAAGTTTACGCCACCGATAAAGGACGTAGCGATCAGGAAAGCCCGATCGGTCAACTCATACATAGCACCTTGCTGGCCTTTAATATCGGTGTATTTAATGAGCACAAAGTCTCGCTCGTTAAAATAACCGGTTGAAACAAGGCTGTTCAGACGTCTCAAGACATCGCAGTGATGGCAACCAAACAGGTCTGCCAGTAAGACTGAGTTGGTCTTCAGTTGGCCTTGATCTATATAAACAATGTCATTCATCATTAAGTCCTTTTATAGGTTCGTTGAACGTCCCCACAAGGACAGTCCAGCCAGAAAGGTTCGTTCAAGGCTTGATATTGATTCTACTGTCGATACTGGTTTATTACTGACACTGGAAATGGGCTTGTTAACCGCCTCATTTGTTAATCAACATTCACGACGTGCCCCCCATACAAGCAAGAGCAGGCAAAGCGGCTCTGGCGTGTTTTTCAAGGTACTTCCGATATGTGCTCTGGTGCATTCCTTTAGGCCTGTCAGGCCTGTCAGTGGCAAACTCCATTTCAGCACTGCCCAACCTGTTCCTGATAACCCTGCAGGCCCTGATTGCCCGGTCAAAATGCCCAAGCGTCTGGCCATGGTATAGTGGACCGTACCATTTGCGATGAGCAAAGCCATTGCTTCCCATTAGCAGCTTACCAGCTCGAATTTCGAGCATTGGGCAGAAAAAATAAGGCCGCTGACTTTTGCCATTGAGGGTGCTGACCATTTCAAAGCCGATGACCTGTTCTCTGGTCTCAATTTTCCCTGCCTCGTTCCATACCGGATACCAGACATAAAGGCACTGCTGCCAGCCCCAGAATTTAGCCTTACACTTCACTTTGACCGCAAAGTCATTACCCAATCTCACGATGCCCCGCTTACCGGGTTTCAGCATCCCTTGTTGATAAAGCCAGCAAACGTCCAGCGAATAGAAGTCTTCAACACTCTTTTCACCACTGCCTTTTTTGCCGCTGTTATAGCCACCCATAATGAACCCCACCTCCCTGGTAGAACCTGAATCCCTACGAAAAAAGACATTTCCCGTCAAAACCATTGCTCATTTTCTGGTGTCCCCACTTTTCAGGTACTTAGTAAACAGAAAGTGTGACACTGCCCTCAACCCATGTCACACGATCTGTCTAACACCAGATTCAGCACCCTTCAAACTCGCTATCTGTCGGGTAATATGACCCCTCACGTTCCATCAGACAGCCATCATCGATCAGCTTCTTGATCCAGCCTCCCAGTTTCTTCCTGACCAGATCTTTGTCAAATTCCATGGCTATAAGATCATCTTTAATCATCGCCCTTGTGGTGGGTTCGTCTTTAGCCAGACGGCTGCGTACCGACTGCCAGACAGCGATATGGTTAGCGGTAACATTCTTGCCTTTGGGCGGGGTATCATACTCACCGGGCAGTGGTATACCCTCTTTTTCCGAAGTCAGTGAAGTGACCTCATCCCCCTCTTCGTCAACAAAAATAGTTCGGGATTTAAGGTTGAATAGCTGCGCTTCCGGCTCTCTGTCGTCTTTGGACTTGGTACAACTAAGGATAAAAGCGCCTCCGTCGTCTGTACGCTTTACCGCATATTCAAAATCGGAAGCTGCTCGTAATGCACTGCTCCCCCTGGCACCTTTTTCTATATCTTTACCCGTATGGTGAACAACCATGACCGTTGCTCGGGTAGCTGCTTTAATCCGATCACAACCAGCGATAAAGTTATTCATATCACGGGTACTGTTCTCATCGGCACCGGCAAAACATCGGGCTAATGTATCTACCACAATTAACGAAGCCTCAATGCCACGCTCACGGGATGTAGCTTTAATGGTGTTGATGAGCTGTTGCACACTGCTTTCATTCACCAGATAGACAGGCTGGTTAATCACATACAGGTTTTGCAGTTTTTCGCCTTGGTTATACTCATCCTCCCAGGCTTTGATCCGCCTTGGGACACCAATCCCCCCCCTCCCCGGCAATAAAAAATACCAATCCCTGCTGTACTTTGGCCTTATTCCAGCCACTGCCGGACGAAACATGGCACGCCAGACTGATAGCCAGAAAGGACTTGTAACTTCCGGAGGCTCCGTAGATCACACCAAACGACTCTGCGGGGATATACTCCTTGATCAGATAGGCCATCCTGGCATCGTATCCATCAGACCCAATAGTCATGGGAAAGGCCTGTTTGTATTCTGCGGAGTTGTCGTCGGTAGTATTTGCAGCACCACTGGACGTAACCAGTCTGGTAACATCTTCTGCGGTTACTTGAACGTACTGATCCAGCTTTGCCATTATGTGATATCCCTTCTGCTGGTATAGATGTCTGAGGCGTCAACACCGCCTGTCTGGCTCTCCATAACGGGAATTATGAGCCCTGCACCAATGCCATAAGCGGCCGCCAGTGCCTGATGAACACCCGGATTATCTGGCAGATGTGTATCGTTATCTGCAACCACCACAAAGCGGCTTTCAGGATTCTGTCTGGCGGCGACCTGACACACAGCTTCAAGATTACTTTTACCCATGGCGGCATAGACCCGACAGGCACAATCTTCACTAAGGTAAATGCTGGCAGCAGATGCCCAACCCTCAGCAATCAGTACCGTCCAGGAAGGTTCACCAAAACGGTGATAAACACCACGACGCAGGCCTCCCTTCAGGCCGCGTTTACGGCCATCAGGAGCAATGCGCTCAATGTTCACAAGGTTGTGGTTCTCATCAAACAGAGGGATCAACAGGTTGCCCTGATCCTGCAACAGATCAAACGGCGGTAGTTGTTTACTGACAAGATAGGGATGGTCAGGATTGGCAGGGGCTGCACCTTGCATAAGACGATGGGCCGCCTGTTTCGCCTGCTCATACTGTGAACGTACCCTCTCTTCCTGTGCAACTGCCTTTGCCTGTAGAGCGCTCTGATGATTCCTCCGCAGAACTTCCGTTTCCATATAACTGGTTTCCGGAGTCAAACCCAGCAATTGCTCAACCCGCTTCACAGCATCGGGAAACGAACAGGATAATAACTTCATCACCATACAGAACCCGTCGCCTGCACCACAGCCACGGCACATATGATAGCCGTCATCTGCTGACTTGAATTCATACCGATCATGACCGCCACAGTTGGGGCAAGGCATGCCTGACTTGGTGGGTATAGTTTCCTTATCTGACAAACCACACAGATTCTGCAGGATCATATCCCACTGACCATACGCGGCCAGTTTAACCTGCTCTGACCGTTCATTTTTCATTCGTCATCACCTCTGGTCCTGCAAACTCTGAGACCAGGTAAGAAGACCTTTTGCACTCCATAAGGGGTGCTTTTCTTAGACGACGGAGTCTATTAATAAGGTTCACGATCCTCTGGGCAGAAGCACAATCCGGAATACGGTATCGCTTGCAGGTAACGACCCTGCCTGAATTAGATTTGTACGCTTCGGTTTGCCTGGTGATGCTAAGCCCGTACTCCCTGCGGAGCTTTGAAATATCGGAGCTAAGATTCCATGAGCAGTAACGGTCTCGTCGTTGATGAGGCTGAAACCTGTTGGAGCTCAAGATGTCGAGCTGGCTAATGCCTTTACGACCAGCGATCAATAGCTCCAGCAAAAGGGCTTCACGTTTGGATGGGGGCTTCATCATTACATCTCCCTGTATAATATGGGTGGTATTTAAGAAGGCTATTCAGCGGCATCCTGTCGCTGTTGTTCCCATGCTTCGAGGTCTTGCAGTTTCCAGCGGATGCATCGTGGGCCAAAACGTATGGGTTCTACGAAACGGCCATCACTAAGCCAGCGATAGAGCGTCGTATTACCGATGCCATAGCGATCGAGTACTTCTGAACGGCTCAAAAGGATGTGCGTTTTTTTATCTATGGGCATGTATCATCTCCTGTGGTTAGCCATAGCTTTCCTTGGCTCACAGGAATAAATAAACACAGCCAAAAAGGGAGTTCCAAACCCCCTGATACAGGGGGGCATGGTTGGTTTATACCGGGGGGCATGGTTGTGTAGACCAGATATTTACTGGGCTTAGATAGGGGGGGTATGCTCTGAACTAAATATTATTTTTTTAATTCTTGGGCGATTTTGAACTCCATGAGGCATGAAACAGAGTCTGTTGTCGCTTTTTAAATGCCTGTGATGATTGAGCGCCCTCCTCTTTGTTGTCTATATATTCATTGAATGGCTCAGTGATCACTTTTGTGCCTTCTTTGTATGCCGCTGGTGAGTCTTTTCGACTCAATATCGTTGCAATACGCTCACTTTGGCCTGACTCCGGTCTAATTCCATATACTTCTTCTAAGTATTCTTGTACTACCTGTTTTGTACTTCTGCCTACTGACCCCTCGTTGCACAAATGAAGAAGAGTACTAAGACAGGTGTTCAATTCGGTTCCAAAAAAATCAGTATCAATTTTGACTATATCTTCCAGCAGGCACGGAATATCACGGTCCTGATAATTCGGCCGTCGGTTGTCAAGTTCCGTCAGACCGGAAAAAATCGAATCAATCCCCTTCATTCTTACCCATTCACCCAGAGATTCAGTGGTTACTGTGGTAAGTTCTCTAGCCTCCAAGCGCCCTGCACTAAGCTCTGCCCTAATAGACTCAGGTGGACTTTTATAGGAAAGGTATCTAACCCCATTGGCGTCAGTGAACTCAATAACATCTTTGTTCGCCAAAGCATCAGGGTGTAATGATGAAATACTAAACGCTTCTTGATCATCAAACGCTACCAACTGATCAGATATGGTGACGTTTTTTGGTACGCTTTTATGATCTTTGACAATGGCAAACAGATTTACGATTACCAGCTTACTGGGTTAGACAGCTCATTTTTCAGCAAGCCAAGAAAGGTCTGGGCTTGGTATAACTTAGCTTTAAGGCTTGGGTCAGATATTCCATGGTTGAAAAAACCAAAACCAAAACCAGGCTCAAGGCTAGCCAGACAATCTTTGGGCTCAATAGATATTAACGTTATCACTGAATCTATTCCCAAACAGAAGACCAACGCCGTACTCATTCTCTAAAGAAATTTCCGCTTTATAGCCATCATCCTCATACGCTGCGGCTACATCGTGCGACAAATGCTCCAGCTCAACCCCCCAATATAAGTCCGAAGAGATAGGTATATTGTAACCAACAAATACGCCATAAAGGGTACCCTCGCTACCAATGGAATCGATAGTGACAGACGATGATTCCAACTTATTGGTCACAGATTCAACCCCGAATTTACCTCCCACATAAAAGCCACTTTCTGAGGCAAAAACAGAGCCGGTTAAAAGTAAGCAAAAAGCAGCTACCAATCTCATCGCACATTTCCTTATGTTTTGTATGGATAAATTATATTGCATTGGCTCAGTGCTATTTTCAAAGCGTTGCTCGTGCTCTTCAGAATATTTTTCCCGTGGCGTATCACATTTCTCTGTAATCTCACTTCCCATAGTGAAACCGTAATCTCATGATTGCCTGTGATCGATAGTCCATAACATGAGGAGGTTCGCCATGAGCGGTCCGGAACTGATGATATGGAAAACAAGATGGCTCCCCCCCCCATTCTCAGGTTCCCGGCAACCGGGGGTAAGCTTTTTTTGGTTATCCACAGGTGATGGGCAGCTATAGCCCAAGTGAGCTACACTTGAGGTCATTACTCAGCGGAGGTTTCAAATGAACAGAAATACCACGGTGAGAGCCAGAATGGAGGAGGATTTAAAGTCCGACGTTGAAACCGTGTTTCAGCAGCTTGGCCTGACCACCACGGAGGCCATCACCCTTTTTTATAAACAGGTGCAGCTGCACAGGGGATTACCTTTCCCGGTCAGAATCCCTAATGAAGAAACCCGAAAGACTTTCGAGGCGACTGACCGGGGCGAAGACCTGGTGCATTGTAAAGACCTGAAAGATTTCTGTAAAAAACTGGGCCTTGATGAATGTTAACGCCGGTATTTACCCGACGTTTCGAGAAGGACCTGAAGCGAGTAAAGAAACAGGGTAAAGACCCAGCAGTTCCCGATGATTACACGTCAATTCTCGTTAAAGTTGGCATGAAATAATTTTTACCCCTTTGAAAATAGGGATTGTAGCGTCATATAACTAAATCACAAATTTGATAATGAAAAAATTGTGCGGTGATATAAAAAACTAAATACCAACCCCTTGATATCATTTGGTTTCACTGTCGTATACCTGTGCAAGATCGCTGCATGATCGGCACTGTTCGCACAGTTTGCTGTCAAATTTTGTTTAGCATAATCTGCTTACAATCCATAAATCGCTTATCTAAACTGGTTTGCGAGGTAAGTGAAAATTAACTTTTAAACGAGCATCGGCGTATAAAGAGCGGGAATTGCTGCTGCTGCCCTTGATGGAGAACACCGTCCTCCTTCCCGGTAGTGTCGTCTTTTCATGGAATGGTGAAACCTACTTTGATCGGGATGGTTCGGTCTATAAGAAAATCAGCACTGAAACCAATGCAGGCGTTCAGGTCGGCAAGATCGACTACAGTGGCGGCGCTGTCTCACTGGCGAGTTACCCGGAATCCGGTTTAATCCGAAGGCTCAGACGTACCTCTTGCCAGAAATCCAGGGAACTTATTTTCGAACGCTTTGTCCAAAATAATCATCAGGAAAATAACCAGCCAACAATTCGTTATAGCTGGAATAAAGGTATCAACGACAAATGATTAACAGCGCAAACGGTGCAATAGATCCAAAGCCCGTATCCAAACAACCCGGAGAACAAGAAAAAAAAACAGTGGGGGGAGCCAGAGCAACCCAACAGAGCACAGTAAATGCAAAAATCCCACACCAAACAGGGAATGAACGAAAGCCTTTAACCCGTTATCGGTTAACCCAACAGGCTGGTATCCCGCCCATTCGCAATCAGGAAGATCTTCAGGAAAATACATTTCTGTTCTGTCTTGAAAATTGCATCAAACACCCTGAACGACTGGTTGACAAATTATCAGCGGACGCACGCACCTCTCTGGAGAACGATATATTATCAAGCAGAAGTGTCATGGAAACGCATCTGAAACGAAGCGGAATCATCAAAGCCAAGTCAAATATCATAAACCATTTAATAGGTTTATTTTTAGAAGGAATAGATAGAACAAATAAAATAACCTTTATTGAAAGCATATTCAAATTTTCGCTTATACAACTGAGGACCACAATAATAACAGACTGCAGTATTTTAAAAAGCAAACATGATCTTTGCGTTAACGACAGAATAACGAATAAATTAATCACATCAATTTTTCATTTCATTTCAAATAAATCTAGCTTAAAACATCAAACAACTCTAAAACAAGCATTAATAGATATTCTATCTAAAGCTAATCACTATGAGGTATTTCTGATTCTGCACATACTATCAATAGTATATTTTGACTGGCTTAATTTTTCTTTTTTAAATGTTAACTTCTCTCTAACAAAACAACAGTCCCAAAATTCTTTAAAAACTACAATGGCTCTTGCCAATTTAATGACCTCTAAGGATATCAATACGCCATATCTTTTAAACTCGCTCATACATAGCTTTGTTTTTAATTCACGCCACTGCGAAGTAAATGCTGAGAATCCTCCGCCAACAGAATCTGTCACAAACTCTCTGCAGCGCGGTAGTCAAGGTAAAGATGCTTATGAATCACCGGTTTTGCCCGTAGAAAATGAACAGTCACACCATGATGGCAACACCAGCGATACATTAGCAGAGATGACCAATAGAATAACCACTATTCTTTTTAAGTGTAAAACAGAACAACTTGCCAGCTCTATCAGAAAGAGAAAAGATGAATTATCCAGGCAACTGACAGGATCTGTATCCCTGGAGGATATAGGAATGGAGGAAATATCGGGTTTTGTAAAATTAGTAACAGGGCTTGGTTTGGATAAACTACACGCTTCAAATTTTAATGGATTGACCATGGATTTAGCCTGTGACCTCCTAAAAACAATCCGTATCACAGACATATCAGCCCACGTTTTGAATTCCATTCTTGCTTTTGCTCTTATCAATATCAGACAGTATTGGACGTTATTATCAACCAAATTAGAAAATTCGCAATCAATTGAACCAGAAGAGACAGCCATTACTGACAAAATAATTAACGTCAGCAAAACAATTTATATAAATAGAGAGCATTACTTACAATCACAGAATTTACAACAAAGGGGCCAGGAAAAAAAACAATCAGATCATTCTAGAGAAATAAAAAGCACCGAATGCACTTTCACTTTCCGTGCTAATGAGTTAAAAACCACTCTCGATCATTTAATATGCATCAAAGAATCATTAATAAAATCTGATATTTTATTTGTAATGAATCAGTCAATTTTCTTTATATCTATGGCTAGATGGCAATCATTGTCACTCATCATAAAAAAAGAGACAGAATTTCTACCTTCTCTGGTGGCTCTAACGAAACAAGGACACCTTCTGGGGAGAGCGTATAGTGCATGGCTATTGTTAAACCATCGGGAATATTATTTACCCGATATTGCCTTAAATCATTTATCGGTTGCCCGAAACCCGACGCCCTACCATTTTGACAATGATATGATAACCTTCGGACATACCTTTAATTCGAAAGGTATGCTTCTTGATAATGTAGATGATGATCTGGCGAGCATTGAATTATTCTTAATAGCTTTATACGAGTACGACAATCCATCTAAATCCAGTACTATTCATGAAAAGATCAGGCAAGACAGGGTGAGAGGCCTGAGTAAAGGGAGAAATTTTTTACCCGTTGATGCCAGCAACCTTCTTACCTATGGATATGATAAAACATTAAAAAATATATCAGCCAATAATAAAGCCGACTCAAAGAGATTATGGCTCAAGGGATGGATATATCAACAAATTGGAGAGTATGACGAAGCGATTACCTGCTTTAATCTTATTAGAAAAGGATCTCATAACAGTCAGAACCCTTCTCACGTTAATGTCAATCTTGGTTTGTGTTACTACCATCAGGCAGTTAGTGGCAATGATGATTTCCTGAGCCTCGCACAACAACATCTGACTCTGGCTATTGCTTATTATCAGGACAAAAGAATTTTTACCGAAGAGTATCTTCCAACCTTAGAGTGTTCTCTTAAGGAGATTAAATCGATCATGATTGATAAGGGGATAGCTGAAAAAAACGGCGATTCCGCCCCACCTTTAACGGATACGACACTACAGGCAGTGACTGAATATAAAAACCCAAAGGTGAAGAAGAACAGGGAACCATCCAAAATCATCCGGACCAGTCAGACCGGACCATCAACAAACAATGCAAACAAGTTGGCAGGTGGGGAAAAAATATTTGCTGATGGCGCCAGTCCGAGAAGTAGCGCTGTTCAACCTGATATAACGATGATTTCAGAAACGATCATGCGTTCAGATGTAATCTCTTTTGAAAACATCCTGGCCAGAGTAAATAAGATCCTTAAAACACATATCGCAAGTTACACTCCATCAAAAAAATCAGAGCAGATAGATATCCTCAAACCAGAATGGCAGGTTAAACTCCATGGCAAAAAAAAATCGGTATCTGTTATAGAACGCTCTAACTATCAAAACTTTAATTTCAGGATCTATGCGTTAGACAGTTACCTTTTAAACCTGTGCGTAACTAATGATTTTCATCAATACAGTCGTGCTCTTTTTGATTTTCTGGAAAATGCGGATCTTAAGTATACCAATAATATAGAACTCTTATTTGACCGCCTTGGTTGGTTGCTGTTAAAAAACTGTTGGATTATTTGTCACAATAGTAACGTCAGTCAAAAAGAATTGAACTACACAGTGATCTCTCTGTTTATGTTATCCATTGCTTATACTGTTTCATCCGATTCTTCGGTGATTATTGTTAATGATCAAGAAGTGCCCACCTGCGTTGAGAAAATTCTGATTGAAGTTAGGGAGTATCTGAATGCCATAGAAGGTGATAAAAATATATATTACCAGGCTGGAATTCGACTGGTGAGCCGGCTAAGTAATCTGGCCCATAGTTTGAATGATTTCCAATGCTACCCTGTCCCGCATTCTGGAGTGATTACTTTGCGAAACAGCTTACAACCCGGTATCGAAAAAATTAAAAAAAATAACCGCTCACCCGATGCCATGATAGCAAGTATTGAGCGATACACCCCAAAAATAGCAGAACAAAAAGAACAAAAAGAACAAAAAGAAGAACAAAAAGGACACCCATAAATTCTTTATGAATATCCTGTTCTCCGCTCCGATATATTCAGAAAATGATGATCATGGCAACACCCACAAGAGACAGGGAGGTTTTTTACTTCCGTATCGTATCGCAAAGCGCAGAAACGGAAGACCTCCCGGCATTGTCATAACATCTTACAGTTCATCATGTTTGTAGAACCCAAGCCTGTAAAAGGTTTTAGCACTGAAGACTGAAATAGCTCTGGCGATTGCTTGCCCAATGCCAAGATCAAACGCCAGTTGTAGCATTCGGCTCCTTAAATAAGCAACGGCACTTAGATAGGCTCCGGGTTCAAAATTAAAACATCCGGACGCACCACACTATATCATGAGGTGAACGTATAAATCCTCGCGTTACTGTCGTCGCTGTCTTCATCCCGCAGGCTTTCCATTGTCGCGAAAGATATACCGATCAACTCATCGTCCGGGCTGTAAACAAACCCAAACATATACGTCTCATCCGGGTCTGATCCAAAGCCCGCAGAGAAGAGACGGTTAATCTGACCAATCAAGAATGAATAGGCGGAATGAATAGTATGAATGAATAGGACTGAATGAATAGGACTGAATGAATAGTGAATAAATAGGACATCCATAAATTTACTAATAATACGAATTGAACCAACGTTTTCTGAAGCTTTCACCCTTGATTAGTGGATGTCCTGTTTTCCCTTTCAAAAAGAAAGACCTGACCCCAGCTTTTTCGTGACCCCAGCTTTTTCGCAAATAGCCTCGGCATCAGCAGCATTATTCTTGTTTGACTTAACGTAAGGCTTCACGAATTGGGGGGCAATGATGCGAACGTCATGACCCAGCTCGGTAAACTTACGGCACCAGTAGTGTGATCCTCCGCAAGCTTCAATAGCGATAAGGCATTGTGGCAAATTGGC
>NZ_JAVRMB020000322.1:0-3803 GCF_031844845.1 Endozoicomonas sp. | reverse complement strand
GGAGAAGGCCGCTGCCACCGGTTTTCTGGGGTTCCAGTTGGTAGCGGCGGGGAAAATCCGGTCATTCACCCCGGAACAGGTGAAAGGACATCTGCTGGAGGCCGCCCGTCAGCACCCCCATAAATTTGTGATGGCACTGAGTCGGGTGCTGTTTTCCATGCAACTCACGAATTCACAAACCGGCGCAGCACTGACAGATCTGCAAGTGCAACAGCTCAGCCGGGATTTGCTACGGAGCCTGATCAGTCACTACAGACATATGCAAACTCAGGTAAATTTCCCCCCGGAATTCAGAGATCTGGCAGCCATCAGTAATGATCGTTTTATGGTGCTCAGTGCCGGTATCAGGGAGTTACGAACAGCTTATATTATTATGTCGGAACAGGCTTATCCGGATAACGATGAAAGTGCTTTCCAACTTTATGAGCGACTGATCAATTTGATGGGGCAGGTAACTGCCACAAGTGAGGGGCCGGTCACCGCCTCCATGAGAGCGATTTATGGGGATGAATATGAGGCTCCGCTGATTCCTGTCCTTGCCAGTGCCAATTCTGACGGTAATGAACAACATCGTCGTATTTTTCCGCTGTTTGCCCACCACCTCGGAGAATACTTTTCGGGACAGCTTTTTTCGGGACAGGTTAATCCACAGGTTCTGGAAGAAGGCACTGTTATCCGGTGGCTGCCATCGTTGTCAGTGGTCGGGGATGATCTGGAAATAACAGGACCGGATTATGAAGCAGTTAATACCCTGACGAACTATCCTGTCCGTCAACAGGCGGGGGGGAATGAAAGCAAAGAGGGAAAAATGCAAAGTAAGGGAACAGGAGGGGGCAAAAACCCACAAACGACCTATGAAACCGGGAAGCCTCCTCCTGCTCCAGGTAGAAATACTTCATCAGGAGGTGATGGTAACGACAAAGAAGAAATAAATAGATGTCTGGTTTGTGGTAAGACAATAGACGCCACGATAAGTTCGTCACACTGTGTGAGTTCTCAGAGCGAAGGGGAACCAGTAGAGCCTGGCCAATCTAATGTAGAGATTATCGATTCTAAGAAACTCGAGAGCTCTGACGCATATTGCCGAGATGCCGAAATAAAAATGACTAAAAAAAGACCTCTCACTTCGTCAGCTATGGCGCAAACCAGTGGTGGAAAGACAATGAAAGTTGAACATCCGGCTTCGACAGTAGCAGACAGACCGGATCCAAGAGATAAGCCTATGTTAGTAGGGTCAGAAAGCTCCAAACATTTAAGCGTTAACAAATCCGAACAGGATTATACTCAAAATGCATTTGATAATTCTAAAAGAGTTGTGGGTGAAAATAATAGCTCGCTTATGGACACCCCACTCAATTTACAGGATTCTGATATCAAAATGAGAAATATAATTTATGCTTTAGAAAAAAGTTTTCTTCCTAGAGAATTAAAAGTTCTATGCGAATGGCTGAAGATCCCTGAAGACAAGATCGGCACTTTCACTCGGTTTATTGACTTATACGCATACTACTTTCAAAACAGCGATAAAATATTAACCCTAAATATAATAATGGAAGGATTAAGCAATATTGGTTTATCGTATCTTACAGAACAAATTTTCTCGATGATTTCTAATCAAGAAAAAAACACAGGTCCTATAAATACTAAATGGAATACGCAGCTTTTGCATATGCTGGACAAGCCAGTTTCATACTTGAACTCCATTCAGTGTGAAGAAAGATTTATCGATATATTGCAAAGCACGACAAAAGGTGTGAATCCTTATTGTAGATTTAATTTTGAAAGATATGCGCGGTTTTGTAAATTCTTGTTTTTTAGCACATGTAAACCTAACTCTGTCTTTAACCATGACGTATTTAATAATATAGATCTGTTATCTTCTGAGAAAACAAAGATTATCAATCAAATAAAGGAGAGCTCTATGCCTCTTCGTCCTATTTTTGAGCTCGTGAAATTATTCCATTTTACTCAAACTTTAGTTTTAGACAAGTGGGCAAAAAAACACTATATAATTGAAAATCATTTAAATAAAAGTGATTTAGTTTGTACGGATTTTAAATTTATTAAAGGCGAGGAAATTGATTGGATACATTCTTTTGAACGCTATTCAGTTGCAAGTCACCTTGAACCTGAAATAACTGCTCAGTTAAAAGATTATACATTTACATCAGTATCTCCATTTTGGGCTGCATGCAGCAAAGGGTTTCAAGAGGCAGCAAAAATACTTTATGGTGGAGGATCAGTTGATTTAGATGAAACACCTGTTGATTGCCTGAATGTTCCCGACAGAATCACTCCCTTAATGATTGCTGTAGAATTTAAGCATTTAAATATCATTAAGTTTCTTTTAGACTCGGGCGCCAATACCGAGTTAAAAGATGCTTCAGGCCGTAGCGTTGATGATTTTAATAAAAGTTTTCATTTGAACTCTGATAAAGAAGCTCATGATTGTATTCAAAAGATGCTCCGTGAACATCGACCTAGAACCAGAATGTGGATGTTATGGATAATTAGCGCTCAGGCGATGACATCTTTATAGGCACTTCCATTTGTTCAATTATTGACATTAAACATCGACCCTCTATTTTCTGGGGCTACAAACTGTACCTCAGTTCGATCAGGGAGCTGCCTCAATGTCTTCCCGGGGGAACTAGAAACGCTGTAGCTGCGGATGCTATTCCTTATCGAATCGCCCTAATGAATATGGCTGTCCCTGACTGGTAACGATCAACTCCGTCTGACCTTCAATCTCTACCTCTGCAGCTCTCTCAACCAGCTCATAGAATACATTTCGGTGAATCAGGGCATCCAGTTGATCACGCACCCGAATGTAAGGTGCCGGCTCACCGGAAACCGGATCCTGTTCAACCCACAGGTTATGCTCTGAATTTAATACGACCTCATCACCTACACTGGTTCTGAACCGATACTCACTGCCCTGGTTTCCCATTCGAACGTCCATTTCAGTGACTATAAATGGAGCGTCATCCACCTGTATTCGTACTTTTTCCACCGGTGTGACCAGATAATAGCAACCATCATCGTCGTACCTGAGCACCGTTGAGAACAGCCTGACCATGGATTCTCTGCTGATCACAGAGCCATTGTAGAGCCACCGGCCATCACGGCAGATCCGCATATCAATATCCCCACAGAAGGGTGGATTCCAGCTATGTACAGGGGGTAAGCCTTTGTGTTTTGGTAAGGATTGAACTGTATTGGCTATGTCGCCGGCCATCTCACCAGGAAGGGACTGTTTGGTCATTTGGAGAATCTCCGGTCTTTTTTCTGATTATCAGCAAGAACAGGACATCCATAAAAGTATCCATACTATTTTCGTGGATAAATTTATGGATGTCCTGTTCTTGTCTTTTCTTTTCCCGTTGTTTCAGAGAGCGGATCAAAATATGAGCCATTTATATTAATGATGGTTTTTTCAGCTAACGAACTGCCAATCTCAACAGCAAGAACAGCAGCAAGAACAGAGCAAGAACAGGAGCAAGAACAGGACATCCATAAAAGTATCCATACTATTTTCGTGGACACAAGAACAGGACATCCATAAAAGTATCCATACTATTTTCGTGGATAAATTTATGGATGTCCTGTTCTTGTCTTATAAATATGGCTTGCTCCACCTCCATGTTTCTTATACAAGCCATGAATCCCAAGGTCTTCCCAGTCGTCTATCCAGCGAGAAACAGTTTGATACTGGTTTTCAAAAAAATCAGCTATTTGCTCAAGAGTATACCCTCGATTGCTTAACAGTATGGCATGTGCTCTTTCTCTAATATAAGGCGTCG
>NZ_JAVRMB020000321.1:0-5978 GCF_031844845.1 Endozoicomonas sp. | reverse complement strand
CCACCCAGAGCGCTGGGGAAAGAGGTCGACAAGAAACTGGGATCTAGCTGATGAGGTCTGGTTGAATCCCGACAGGCCTGCTGATGAGCAACTAAGCAAAGCTGCTTAAGTTGAGGCGACAACTATGTTGACAAACACCGTGAGAAGCAAACCGAAGAAGCACAGGCCTCTCATAACACACTACAGACCGAAACTATCCGCCTTCATGAGAAATTCGCTGCCAGCCAGCAGGAAGCCGGACGCCTGCGGGATGACATGAACAGGATCTCTCAGGACAAGGAACGCCACGCAGATGAAGCCTCACGCTTACTTGGCCTGAATCAACAGTTGAAAGAGGAACTGGCCGACGCCAGGCAGCAGGCCGACACCCAGCGACAGGAAGCCACGCAGTACAAACTGGAAGCCGGAAACCTGAAGAGTCAGCTGGAACAATCCAAAGCCGATCAGGAACGCCAGCAAACCACCCTTGAGCAACAACAGGCAGAGACTATGAAGCTGAAAACCATTGAGGCCGCTCTGAGCTCCCGGGTGGATGACCGAAACATCAAGATCAAGCAGCTGGAAACTGAACTGTCTACTCTCCGGAAGGATAAGCAGGAGGACACCCAGCAGATAGCCACGGCCAATGCTGAACGGGATGCCGCCAAAGCCAGAATCAGGGAACTCTCAACGGAATGCGGTGAACTGCGTCAGGAAAACAAATCAGTACTGCTACTCAACGCCAGTCTGAAGAAAAAGGATCAGGATCAGGACCAGAATCAATAATTCGTCATCACTACTGGCAGATGCAGAGGATCATCTGGCCGACACAGCCGCATTTTAAGACCTCTCTTAGCTGCCTTTGGTGATATACGGGAAATGTTACGCATAACAACCAAAAAACGATCAGATCGGCTAAGTGGAGCTCTAATGTGCTATCTCCTGTCAGCCCTCATGGGTTTATAGTCAAGCCACCCTGACAGCCGGTTATAAGCCTCAATTGCCAGAGGATTTTCCGTTCGCCTCTCACATCGCCGGTTCCGGATCCGCCTGGCCAGCTCATCAATGACGTCGTAAGGATCCGCCTTACCGGTCATGGCCAGCCACTCCAGATCCAGAGCTCCATAGAGAATAAAATCAGTAATCATGGTTAAGTCCTCTCAGGGAAATGAATTGAATTCAGAGAAACCACTGTCTCTCCGAAATTCCTTCCCCTTCCCTTTGGGACACACACGCGGCCGACGCACACGGACAAGAACCTGACCTGAAAGTTCAATCAGTTGATGAAGGTTCACTCTATTGGGGTCACGCCATAGAAAGGAAAAAATCGTACGCTAAGCTGACAAGCCCTTTTTTTTCTACCATCGCACCGGTACTTTTTTTGCAGCTCCTGTCGTGATTTTTACCAGCTCTATCGTCCCATTTACCACATCCGGTGATCTGCCTTACCGGCAGTTGCTCTTTTTATTGAACCATCGTTTTTTTTATCAGTCTAATCCGTATCACCTATTAACTATTAACTTATACGGATGTTCTTTTATGGATGCTGTTTCAAGCCCATCTTCTCCGGCCTCTATGGACACCGAGGTCGCTGATCCTTGTCTTGTTTGTCTTCAGGATTTCTATGGACGTGAGGTGGCTCCGGTTATTGTTGAGCCTCGCCAATGTCAACACCGCTATGATCTGGACTGTATCACTGATTGGTTTCAGCGGCAGCCGCTGAATAAACGAGTTTGCTCTTGCTGTCAGAAACCGGCATTACCTTTGCGGGTGGTGTCTGGTTCGCCTGACACGACGAACCCTTTTATTCGGAATGAGGCACTAGGGGCCTTGTATCAGGGGGATACTGAGAGATTGGCTTCCATGTTGGCCAGTGAACCTGAGCTGGCGTCAAGGTCTTTTCATGATCCGGAGTTTGATGATCTAAAGACCTTGCTGCATGCCGCAGCACAGCAAGGCCGCAAGCCGGTCGTTGAGCTTCTGATCGAGAAGGGCGCCAACGTCAATGCCTGCCGAAGCAATGCCGGGATGGAGAATGGCTTCACTGCCCTGATGTCCGCAGCAGAGAACGGCCACAAGCTGGTCGTTGAGCTTCTGATCGAGAAGGGCGCCAACGTTAAGCCGGGATGGAGAATGGCTTCACTGCCCTGATGTCCGCAGCACAGCAAGGCCACAAGCCGGTCGTTGAGCTTCTGATCGATAGGGGAGCAAATGTAGGTACAAAAACAGCAACCGGTGATATAGCTTTATTTTTGGCTGCTAAAGGTAATCATTGGAATGTCGTCAGGATGTTGATCTGACATTACAGTCACATTCTCCCGGTGAATATGGCTTTAAAGTGCTGCCACCGGGTCAGCTTGCGTTCTGGTTCATTTTCGCTTGATTTAAGCTGCTTTTTACCAGATCCAGCCTGAACCATTGCCTGCTCCAGTTTTGCACTTATTTCTTTATTATTTTCAGCCAGAATTCGGTTCTCGCCCTGCAATCCAGCGAACAGCTTATCCTGCTCCTGAACTTTTGCTTTCAATCGGGCGATTTCGCCTTGTAGATCGCTCAGTTTTTGCTGTTTCTCATCAGCTTTTCGCTTACTGGCATCATCCCTGAACTGCTTATAGGGGTCACGCCATAGAAAGGGAAAAATCGTACGCTAAGGGACCTTCACTCAGGAAAGATGTCTCGCAAACGCTGGTTTATTAGAAGCATGCAGTTTAAGTTGAACGCCCCGAAAGATAAAGGCTACAGCTTCTCAAAAAGTATTCTCGATAGATTTTCTCATTTCATGACCTACAGGTTAGTTTCGAGCAAAAATCAATGTAGGTATATTTTTGGTCAAGTTGCATCTATGTCCTGATTACCAAGGGATTGAGCTTCTTAGCGTACGATTTCTCCCTTTCTATGGCGTGCCCCCTCTATTCAGGATGCGTTCGCGGAATGTGTGATTACTAAGGACACCACTCCATCCGGTACCCGATACCGATCAACCGAAAACCCTGAAAGACTGCCCTGAACAGGACGATACAAAAGATTCATAATTGATTACTTAAGAGCCGGTTCTGATAGACACCGGTTTTTTTTATTTCTAGAAATTTCGTTTCTGGAAGTCCAAAAAAAATGAAGTTTTTCCATACGTATAAATGAATGGAAACTTTCAGAATTTCCATACATGAAACACCTAAACCAAGAAAACCCATGTATGGAAATTTCCCAAATATTCCAAACACAAAAATCAACGATCAAAATAAGCCGATTTGAACAGCTTCCTTAATGCTGGCAGAGCCCCATAACTAAAATAATAACGGTGAAATCAGAAATCGAGATAAGCATGGATAAACAGCAAATTCCGGTCAGAGCCCCCAAAGACAAGGTTCTGTCCTATATCCTGTGCCTGCACCAGTGGATCAGTAATAATCAGCTGGCACGGTACCTGAAGGATCCGGAGAGGAGTGTTCAAGCACTGCGCACATTTGAAGAGAGCCAACAGGCAGATCTGGACCCGGAAACCCTGAACCAGTGGTGTGACACCTGGTTATCTGAAAACGGCTGGGAACAACTACAGGACAACGCTAACCGGTACCACCACCGACAGAAGGAAGGCGCCAAATACAAGGCAGAAAAGGACATCCATAAATGTATCCTTGGAAATAGTTTTGATATTTTGTGGGTGTCCTATTCTTTAGTTCTATTCTTTAGTTTTTTTTGACCTTTTCTTCCAAATCCCGACAACGTTCCTTTAAATGTGCATTTTCAAGCCGAAGCCCAGCATTCTCTTCTAAGAGCGCAGCATTTAACAAAATCGCAGAAGAGTCTTGATCCATGTTGGCTTGATGTCAGGAAAATTATTGTGTAACAGAATGGTAGAAAAATCAGAAAAATCCAGATCTATATGGGGGGTGCTGAACAGTTACAATTCGAGAATATTATCGACTGCTGATGCTTTGATTATAAAAGAGTTGGAACTTACTCCTTAGCTTGCAGTCAAAATATTTGATAGCAAACTATCACCTACCTAACATGAAAATCAACCACAAGATAGGAAGTATAAAATGGTAAATGTAGCGACAGGCCCATCAGAAAGATTATATATAGTCACTTTAGCAGACAACATAGCATACTCTGATGATGCAGACCTTAACGAAACTATGGGTGGTGTGTGCGGAATCTGCAATTCAGTAGCATTTGGAAAAGCGGTGGAGTGTGTACATGGTGGATGCGGAAAATTTATATGCATACTCTGTTATAATAGTGATATAAATAAACAACAACAAATAATAGGACGGAAAGTAGCAATAGAAATAACGCAACCGAAAGATCAACGAGAAGCTGTAGATAAAACATTAAAGTGTGCAAGCTGCAGGAACGTAATAAGCGGCCAGTTGGAAAAAGACGTTCGAAGGCGAACAGCGACTAGTCCACTGTGTATGTCGGAAACGCGGGTTAATTGTATGGCGTGCAATGAGTCAGTGATGGGAAAAAACATCGACCAGCATTTTGAGGCTAAGCATCCCGGTACAACCGGAATTATGAGTGTTCCTGAACATATCAAGAAGATAATATGTCATCAAAATCAAAAAATCCATGACACCCCGATTGCAGGGACCTGTAAAAAAATAACTGGAACCGGTGTTGTAACAGGTACTCAACCTGTAAACGCACAACCCAGGGCAGCTACGGCAAGCTTAATGCTTGAGCTAATCCAGCGTATACCAAAAATGAAAGTACAAGATGTAAATCTGGCATTAAATAAAGACACCATAGAAGGGAAGACCAATATAGTTTACCAGGATGATTTAAACACGACGATAAGCAATGAAGATCTGGCTTTGAAATTAAGCGGCTTGATGACTAGTCCAGGTGCAGCCGAAATAATTATGGGATGTTTTAAAAATCACATGACGCCAGAAGATAAACCTTTGTTAATTAGCTATTTTTATCCAAAGCTTATTTCATGCCTGGATAAGGATGAGCGCTTAATAAGTAGACTAAACCAAGTGGAACCTATGGAAGTTCCTGGAGGTTCTGCCCCTCACAAAAAATATGATACTACCTACATGACTGAATCGATTTCTACATTTTTTGATAGAAAGTTCAGACAACAAAGAGAAGGCATGATTAAGGTAGAAAATTTCATAAGTAATTGCACAGAAACGCAACTTGGGCAGATATTAGCGAGAATGGGCGCGGCATATCCCCAGTACCGCAATTTATCAATGGCTGAAATGCAGATATACTTGTTCAAGCAATTTTCTCGAGGAATAATCACGTTGAATTCATTAATTGGTATAGTAGAATCGATGCAAGACAACAATGCATTATTACTTGAAATTTTGAAAGCTGATATAGATCCTACACAAAATGACCTTCACCTCATCCCTAAAGAAGTACAAGAGAAGCTTGCGTTTGAGCCAGACAAGGACTTGGCAAATAGTATGAAATCAAGAATGTATAAGAGTCTTATAACCACTTTTGTGGATAAATATAAAGATACCTTTCAGTTTTACATACTTGTGCGTGCGCTTTGTCAACACCTTAGCCAGGCAGAACAAGCGGAATCTTCTATATTTGCTGTTAACAATTATATTATGAGGGGGGGGGGACTAAAACAATTTGTAACTTACCTGGTCGATACGGGTTTTTTTTCGAAATCTGTCATCAAACTTACCAGTGCGTTTTTAGACGGTAAATGAAGTTGGTTTAATGGCTCCGGACTCATAGAAGCATTAGAGAGGCATTAGGAGGCAGGAGGCAGGAGGCAGGAGGCAGAAAAGGACATCTATAAAAGGCAGAAAAGGCAGAAAAGGACATCCATAAATGTATCCTTGGAAATAGTTTTGATATTTTGAAAGGCAGAAAAGGACATCCGAGCCTGTAAATAATTCTGTGTAAACGCCCACAGTTGTTTATAGTTTAAATCGGTCTGGAAACATGATTTCAAACCGACTCATAGCCGCTTTCCAGTTACGTATAGGCATTGTCCATTTGGTTGATGCCCTTTCCATAGC
>NZ_JAVRMB020000320.1:0-2751 GCF_031844845.1 Endozoicomonas sp. | reverse complement strand
TCGTGCGTAACATATTCTGCACATTAACTCATTGTAAATAGTGATGGTGGGTCTTTTATTTCGAATACTTACGAACTGGTTTTTATTTCAATTTTATTAAACGGCAATGGATATGCACAATGAAAGACCTGACCCCGGTTTCCCGAAGAATCATCCTGACCGCACAGCCATGCCCGGCGAACACAGCGAACGATGCTATGATAGTAACGTATGCTCGCCGTATCGATCAGATTTCTCCGGGCTAGTCATGGGTTTTCCTGTCAGGAAAATATGGTACAGAGAAAATGTAGGATAGTTTCTCAGGGAGTCAATTTTGTGGGTGTCCGATCCCTCCCCTGCTCGCGATGGATTCCCGCCTTTGCGGGAAAGACGCGGTGGTATAAATCGGTATTTAAGACCTTTTGCGACAACCGCCTTCGCGGGAATAACGGTGCACGGGTATTTCCCGCAATTCCACTACCCTATGAGCTATAACCATTTCGACAATCCCTCTTGGACACTTTTAATTGCACCCTTTGGATTTGACTTCAAAGAGCGGGGATCAGCAGGTCAACATGTTGTCGAAAGTATTTACCATATCCAGAACGTAAATTCTTACCACAGACATTCTAAACGCTGGATTGGCGGTGTATTCCGTGGGGTTGCAACCCGTTACCTCCCGCATTACCTGGTTTGGAGGCAAGATATGACAGGAGTAACCAAGCTAACTACTGGTCGGTTAGTTAGTAGAATGTATCGAATATTGGTGCTTCCAACATTAACGGTAACTTAGCCCTTATGAATGGTATTAAGAGTGATGGTCAAATTGAAATAATGCCAAAGCCATCGGTATCACAAGATACTGATTGCGTTGCTAAGTGGTCCAATAGATTGGTGAGCATTTTCAATAAGGTTCACACTTGTGAGAGAGCGAATTTTTCTCCAGGCAATTACTCAGGGGATAATTATATCCCATTAAGTATGATGAAATATGATCAAGATGAGCTCTGTTCAAGGCGGCCGCGGCCGGTAGAAGCAGAAGCAGAGCTTAGGGTAGACATTAAGCATCTGCCCTCGGCTTTCAAAGGCTACAGCGAGTCTCATCAACAAAACGCCAGCAATGTTCAACTCGCTTTGTGGGTGAATGGGTACATGACCTTGCCCAAATGGGAGTCAACCCCAGCCCTGAAGCCCTTGCAACACAAGAAAAACCCCTTAATGTCTGCCCTAAGAGAAGCAAAGGAGGATCTATTGCCGGTTGAAAGGGGCGATCATCTTGCTGGGCGCGATCTATCCTTATTCGATGAGAAAGGCTATACACAGTTGACGAGAGCTGCGTATTTTAATCACCCAGATTGCGTCAGGCAGTTAATTAAATTTGGGGCAGATATTAATCGTCGCGATGCTTCTGGTTCTACGCCACTTATTACCGCTATTAAGAAAAATTGCACTGAAATAGTCAGAATTCTGCTTGAAGCTCGAGCTGATATAGATAAAGTCGATAGGGACAGCTGGTCTCCTTTGCTGGTCGCGAGCCGATTTGGCAGGACTGAGTGTGTTTCCATGCTTATTAGAGGTGGTGCAAATCTGCACAACACAAATTCTCATGTCTGGTCGCCCTTATTAAGCGCATGTAAGGAGAGGCACTATGATGTTGTACGTTTGCTGGTTGAGGCGGGGGTAAATCTCAATACAGTAAATAATGGACATTGGTCGCCCTTGTTGAGCCTATGTAGGCAGAAGGCCTTTGACATTGCACGTTTTTTGGTTGAAGCGGGGGCAGATATCGACCAGAAAAATAAAGGTGGCTGGTCGCCTTTAATGGCTGTCATTGACATGGAAGAGGATGGCTTTGCTAAGTATCTCATTAAAAAAGGGGCAAGAGTCAATTCCCGACATAGAAACAACCCATTCCGTCTTGCGGCTGAACACGGTAGTGAGAGTTTGCTTCGACTTTTGTTTAATGTCCACTGGGAAGGCGTCATTGTTTATTTAGCTAACAGAGATGCCAGATCGTTACGGCTATTGGATTTAATTAAACATGATGTGGGAGAGGATTTTTTCCATTTTGTAGATACTGGTGAATTTTTCTCCTTAAAAAATATGTGTCGTCGGGTTATTCAAAGGCATATTAAAAATGATGCGTTTGAAAAACTCCCATTGCCTAACTTGTTACGCTGTTATTGTAGGCTGGTTCCTGTTCTTGTGAGTAATGAAGCAGAATGGGAAATAATTAATGAAGATTCTGAGGCAATGTTGAAAGAATGGAAAACTATAAATGGAGATCATGATACATGGCTGGAAGACTGGAGAACCATTATTGTAGGGGTTGATGAATTTTTCTCCTTAAAAAATATGTGTCGTCTGGTTATTCAAAGGCATATTAAAAATGAGGCGTTTGAAAACCTCCCATTGCCTGAATTGTTGCGCGATTATTGTACGTTGGTTCCTGTTATTGTGAGGAATGAAGTAGAATGGGAAGAGTCGGACTGGGAGGAAGAGTATTCCGTAACTGTTCAGCCCCCCCCCATATAAATCTGGATTTTTCTGATTTTCCTACCATCCTGTTACACAATATTTTTCATGACACCAAGCCAGCATTGATCAAGACTCGCCTGCGACTTTGTTAAAGAAAACCGAAAACCGGGGTCAGGTCTTTCATCGTGCGTAACATATTCTGCACATTAACTCATTGTAAATAGTGATGGTGGGCCTTTTATTTCGAATACTTACGAACTGGTTTTTATTTCAATTTTATTAAACGGCAATGGA
>NZ_JAVRMB020000319.1:0-2656 GCF_031844845.1 Endozoicomonas sp. | reverse complement strand
GGAGAATTCAGGACATCCATAAATTGATCGGAAATTTATGGATGTCCTTTTCTTTCTTTTCTTTCGCATGGATGTCCTTTTCTTTATAAATTGATCGGAAATTTATGGATGTCCTTTTCTTTCTTTTCTTTCTTTTCTTTCGCATGGATGTCCTTTTCTTTCCAATACCATCCGCTCAGCTGTCTTGGTTATAAAATAATTGAAACTTATTCCGTAACTAGTGGTCTAAATATTCGATAGCAAACTTTCACCTACTTATCTCAGGGCTTCTCGGTCTACTTCTGAGGTAGCTCCCCGGAACCCATAAAGAGCCTAAATTATATTCTTATTAGGTTAATAGGGAATAAATAACAAAACAGAAATGGAGATAAACATGATGAATGATGGAAATATGATTGGTTCTGGCCAAACGCATTTGTCTTCACAGATAAAAAATCAGCCCGCCATTGAATCAAAAGGTACCGGGATAACCTGGGGGCGGGTGGTCAGGGTGGTTGCTCCGATAATAGCTATTGGTGGCATCGTTGCTGCCTGTTTAACCAGCGGAATTCCTCTGATTATTGCTGGTGCAGTGGCTGTTTTTGGTGGGGCATTGTCATTGTACTTAGTTTATACCTGGCTGTATCACCGCAATGTTGCAAAGGTTTCCGATGTTACGCCAGAGCCCGGAGTGAAAACTGCCTGTTCCGATATCAGCACGCCTGCTCATACAAGTTTACAAATGCCTTCAGTTCCAGCATTTGCAGCACCGAATAAGATGGATGAGGCTACAGTGCCTGAGTCAGAAAAAGTCAGTCACCCGGTTTGCACAGCCGGTTCTGATAAGGCTCGCGCAGGGGCATCGGCCAGGTCTGAAATGAATTCCACTTTTGACACTAACAGTGCCGTGAATATGCCTGTTGTAGATCATTGCATGGGTGAATTATTCATTATTCCAGATGAGAGTCAGCGGCGCATACCGGAGGCAGGGCGAAAGCTTAAAGTGGACAATAGTTCAACTAGTGTCGAAGATACGGTAGGAATACCTAATATTGGTTCACTTTCGATATATAAAGGAAATAATACTAAGGCTAACTCTTCTGAAAAACAGGATAAATTGCACGATAGTCACCCTGAAGCTACCACCCTGATACCGGAGTTGAGTCGGTTATCAAAAGATACCGCTGATTCTCGACGCAGTATTTCACTGAATGATAGGGTATTAGAACCCGTTGGAAAGCCACTCACGTTGGGGAATGAAATGGAATCCATTCAGGTAGACGGGGGCGACAATATATCTTCGGAGATTATTATTCCAGGTGATTCATATAACGATCCTGAAGGAAATGTTGCATTGAACAGCGCAAGAGAGGGTGACGGCGATAAAACGCATGAATTGGGTATACAGCCTGAGAGGCCAGTAATGGGCGGTCAATTTTATACGAAAATTGAGGCGAAGTTTGGTTTGGAAAATTGTGTAGGAACAGCATTACACAATATTCGAACCTTCTTTAAATCCACTCCTGAAGATATTTTATCAGTTGTTTTTGATGAGGATAAGAAATTCCCTGCCGTTACGATGAACGAAGCAGAGCAATTACAAAGGAAATACGAAACTTATAACCGAAGTGCGTATTCTTTATCAGAGGGGGAGGGGGTCGAGAACGGGGTGCAACGGCTCAAAGCATTTTTAAAAAAGGAACTGGAAGGTACGGCCGTTATAGAGGACTATGAGTCAGGCGAATTATCCAGCACTAAAGATGTGAGGTCGGAGCTGACGAAATGGATGGTACAAGACACTAAATCGGCAGTGCTTCTGTGCATTAATGGCGCCTCAAAAAGATCAATGGGTCATGTGTTTTTGCTGACAAAGACGCGAATGTCATTTGTTTTAAAATATGTTAACCCTGAACAGGAAACTATCTATTTGAATAAATTGAACAGTGAGGAGATGGTTGATTTTGGGGAAAAATATAATCTGACAGATGAAGATAGTAAGTATGAAGTATCAGGCAAGGGAGATGAGAATGCATCAGATGTACTATTAATGAGATTCTATAATGGCGAAAATGAAGTAAGGCAGGGGCATGTGGGGAAAGATGTAGATATAAATTCGTTGATTGAAAATATTATGCTTGATGTTAACCAGCACGCACGCATGGTCGAGTTTGGTGGTAATACGCTGCGTCTGTTTCTGACGTATTTTAATGAGAAAGAAATAGGACACCCAAAAATTACAGACTGAATGAAATAGTGGTTCGATATATAAACTGACAAATTGATCAGTATTAATTAATCATTAGGTAAACCCCCAGCTATGCCGGGGCAGGGTGGTAGCTTAAGATGCACCATCGTTTGGTTTTATCGTTTTTTTAGAACAACCAGCCACAGAAGTATTTTCTTCTGATATAGAAAGGAACTTAATATCAGGGGTTTTTACCTCATTCCCGACATTAATTGTACTTTCGTGCATCTGACGCAACCGCCCTGTATGCCGGGGTGACTCGCATAGGCTTGGCCGGAAGTCATTTAACTATTTCGGAACTCAAGTAGGAAGGGGTATAAGAATAATATTTTTGGAAGGTCCGACTTTGTAAGTGCTCAAAAACCACTGGTAAAACAATCGTCCACAACCCCAGGCTCAGCAGTCTGTTTTATCAGACTGCTGAGCCTGGGA
>NZ_JAVRMB020000318.1:0-42224 GCF_031844845.1 Endozoicomonas sp. | reverse complement strand
GTTCAGGGGGACCCGAGGACTCGAGAGCCTAAAGGCCTAAAAGCCGACAACCGAACCCGCCGAAACCTCTAAACCTTGATAAGTGCGTGGCGATTGGGTCACGAGTTGGCTTCCTTCGGAAACTGACCTGCGTCGAAACATGAGCAGGCCAACGAATACATCCTTAATGTCCACACTAAGCAGGAATTATAGGTTCCTGCTATCAATAGGAGCAGGGATTTCATGGGGGCCTGTCTGTTTATTGTATGTACTCAAAAACCTTAACGACTCTTTGTACTCCATGGGTGTTGGCCGCGATAGATACCGCTTCCTGAGCCATTCTTGGGCTAGCGAGGCCCATTAAATAAACCGTTCCCTGCTCGGTGACTATTTTGATTCTGTCTGCTACTACGGCTTCATTGGTTACCATGGAGGTTTTGATTTTAGTGGTCAGCCAGCTATCGTTGCTTTGTACCAGAACGTCTGCGTTTGGACCGATTTCCAGCTCATTGTAAACCTGGCGGACTTTCTCTACGTTCTGTGCGGTATCCCCAGCCAGATTTTTCAGGCCTTTATCGGGTACCTGGCCGATTAGCAAGACAATGCCGTTGAAGCTGATCACTTTGACCCGGGACTCTCTCAGAGCCGGGTCTGCCTTGTTGATATTGACAGCGGTTATGGTTTCAATAGTCTGATCATCCATCCAGGATCCCCAGGTCCGCTGGCTGTTGTCAATGTTGAGGGGCTCTTCGTTAACGGAGTCAACTAATGCTGCGCAGCCGCTGAGCAGGGTCAGTAAGCCGGTTAGAAGTATAATGCCGATGGGTTTCATGATTCCCCCTTTGGTCATGCGTTATTTATAAAAGTTATGTGACGAAATGATTTGACAAAAATTCATGAGAGATTCCCGTTTATTCGGGGGAAAACAGGAACTCATCAATCAGATCACAAAGGCAGTGAATCACCAGTGTATGGACTTCCTGTACACGCTGAGGGCTGTTATCAGGCACTCTTATCTCGACCTCTTCAGGGTGCAGGAGCCGGGCCATATCACCGCCATCTTTTCCGGTCAGGGCAATCACATGAATGTTTCGGTCATGGGCTGCCTGAATGGCCTGAACCATATTTGCGCAATTGCCGTGAGGGGAAAT
Source organism: Endozoicomonas sp. (assembly GCF_031844845.1). Lineage (GTDB taxonomy): Bacteria > Pseudomonadota > Gammaproteobacteria > Pseudomonadales > Endozoicomonadaceae > Endozoicomonas. Next base: position 41,094 of record NZ_JAVRMB020000318.1, on the reverse strand, counting down.
AGCCAGCAGTATATCGCCTTCCTGGCCCAGTGCCCGTATCTGCTTGGAAAACACTTCGTTATAACTTGAGTCGTTGGCAATAGAGCTCATGGTCAGGCTGTCTGCACAAAGAGACAGGGCTGGCAGAGCCGGGCGTTCACGATCAAAACGATTGAGCATCTCAGAAACAAAGTGCTGGGCATCGCCGGCAGCGCCTCCATTTCCACAGGCCATGATCTTTCCTTCGTTCAGCAAGGATTGAACCATCATCTCTGCAGCTTCGGCAATCAATGGCGGGAGTGTCTCAGCCGAGCGGATCTTGGCGTCGATGCTGTCGGAAAAGTGTTGTGTTATACGTTCGTGCATGCGTGAAACCTGAAACCCTGAAATGAAAACCGTTGGCGGGCTTTCATTAATCTTCTGAATCGGTCTTCTGAATCATGACCAGAAGATTTGCTGTAGCTCCATAAGAACCGCTTAAAAGGCACTTTTAATCCATTCTAAGCTGTTTTGCCCGTTGGCGTCATGATTATCAATGGATATTGCATCAAATCGACAAATTCTGTGGTTGTGCTGACGATGATTTTGCAAATAAACGGCAGCAGTATTTCGAATTTTTTTCTGTTTGTGTCCGTTGATAGAGCTGGCGGCATTGCCGTATTTAGAGCGGTTTCGGAATCGAACTTCAATAAATACCAGGGTGGATTGATCCAGCATGATCAGATCTACTTCACCGGTCTTGCAGGCAAAATTGGTATGCAGAAGTGTTAACCCCTGCTGCTTTAAAAACAGCAGGGCTCTTTTTTCCGCCTGAACTCCTTTTCTATTGCTGAGATTGAGCTTCCAGGGCATAGAGGGCCAGGTTGTCAGTGGATGTTGGTTTTATCGCTCTTTTTCTGGAGAGCTGACCTTCAGGGGTCTTTGGCTTAACAATAGGCAGCGGTTTTAATCGGCCATTTCTGAATATTTGCCAGGATAGTTCCCGATGGACTTTGCCGTTTGGAGTAATGCTCAGTGAGCCGGTCAGCCCCTGTAGCTGGCTTCCCTGAAGGCTTGAAAGCTGCTGAAGTCTTGGGTAGAGCTTATAGGCATCAGCACCCAGGGCATAAAGGCTGCCAAGTTGAGTTCTGGACTGCTGCCACAGGGCGAGTATCTGTTGTTCCAGTTGGCTTGAGGCTCCGGGAATCAGCCAGGGCATAATGGGCACACGTATGCCGTCCATGTCCCGGTCCTGGCTGGTGTTAGTGATACCGGAAAAGGCACTGGATGTGGCGTAAACCGGAATATTACCGGCGTACTGGTAGGCCAGTGCGGGTTTGAGTTGTCTGGCCTCCTGGGTATTGGCGCCAATAAATACCATATCAATATCCTGACGGCGGCGAGCCTGGAACCCAAGTCTCTCACCCAGCAGCCGATTGAGCTGTTTGGCTCTTGCTTCACTTTGATCGGTGTGCAGCAACCAGCCAGTCAGGCTACTGAACTGGGTTTTTGCATCAAATGTAGCGGAGCCGACAATTTCACCGCCCAGTTCCTTCCACCTGGCTTTGAAGGAGGTGTTGATTTTTTTACCCCACTCGGTATCGGGCGTAATGATTATTGCGGTTCTGTGTCCATCAAGCCGTCCTCGCTCGGCCGCCATGACGGCTTCGTCTTCTGCAGACAGGCCGAATTGGAAAAGACCGGTTCGGTCATTAGCTTGCTGTGCTGCTGTTCCGGGAACTGAAAGCTGATCAGTGATGTCATCAAGGTAGTTCAGCGCCAAAACCGGGATACGATGGGTAATGTCACTGTTTAACTCTTTTACCCGGCTTTTATTCAGTGGGCCAATAATGAGCTGTGCGCCATCCTCGATGGCTTTTGACGCCAGATCATTAATCTTGCTGTTCTGGGTGTTGTAAAATTGCAGTTCAGGGAGCAGCTCGCCTTTACTCATGGCCTCATAATGGGAGGCCAGCATACCATCGCGAACCGCTTCCCCAATTTTGGCAAGTCTTCCTGACAGTGGCAGTAGTACGGCGATTTTGTCAGGTCGCTCTGTGGAGCTGCTTTTGAGTGTTTCAAAATTTCCGGGCAGGTATTTGTGCGCCGGATGGTATGCCCAGTCCCGCTTCCACTGCTCAAGTCCGGTAAGCTGCTGATCAAGGCTCTGGCCGGTCTGGTAAATCAATGCCAGGGTCAGCCACCCTTTGAGGCTTTGTGACTTCTCTTGTTGATAAAGGCTGTTCAGTCGCTCGGCAGGAACATGCAGGAGAGTCTGCCAGAAACTGTCGTAATGAGGCTCCCGCTCAGTTTCTGTAAGATAAGGGCCGGCCAGCAGCCACTCATCCAGAGCCGCCTGATATTCACCAAAGCGTGAGTAAGCGAGCGCTTTGAGTATGTGTGCCTGGGCGTTGATTTCGGTGTTGCTGCTGATAATGACCGCTTCACGATCAAGCCACTCGAAGACAGCCCAGTCCTGATGATTGATCTGGGCGATTCGGGCCTGTTGAACCGCCAGTTCAGCCTGAATCCGCTTCGGTAGTTGCTCGTAGGGCAGCTGATCCAGAATTTTCCGGGTGCGAGCTGGATCCTTTTGAAGCAATTTCCTGGTGATTTCCAGGGTAAGGCTGGCCCGTTCCGGATAATTGAGCCTTTGTGCCCCGGCCAGTTGTTGATCAATGTTCTTAATGGAAGAGACCGTTGGTGGCAGGGTCGTCTTTGGCTGTGATGAGCAGGCAGTAATAAAAACAGGAATAAACGCAGCCATGGCGATGGCTGGCAGCTTTTTAGACAGGTTTTTTCGCAGAGCGGTTATATGGGTCATCATCTGAAGTCGTGGGCCAGCTCTTCTGGAGGTACTGTTTATGCGCTATTGGCATCCGTTAATTGCTTCGATTGTACACAGGGCTTGGAATCGACACTATAGGTTATGGCGGTTGTATTTTCGAATGCGGCGCTAATTTACTGTGTACTGGTGTGATTTTCAGCGGGTGAACGGTGGGTTTGCCATGCACGATGGAAGGTTTTGTCCGTACTGCTTGCTGGTTGGTTAGTTTGTTGATTTTCATAACTGTTTAAGATGATGTCCATTCATCTGACAGGAGTGGGGCTTATGAATGATGCCAGTATGGGAGGGGTTAAACTTTCAGGACTTGATGCCTTGTCTTTTTTTTACAATACAAAAAAAGGGGGGGCAAAGTTAACGGGAGCTATTTACTGGTGCTTTCACCGGCAGGTAACGGTTGCTGAAACCGAACTGAATAAACGGGTCTGGTCCATGAGGGACACCATTTTCATAAAGTCATTTCTGCGAAACAGAAAAATAACAAATATATCAACGAACGAGGTGCTTCCCGGCACGGCGCATGAAAACGGTTGTGGTGCTCAATCGTTGAGGCAGGCGGCTGATGAACTGGGTGTGAAGCATCTGCCTAAGCACGGGGTATTTCATGGGGAGTCCATAAAAGACAAGAGTGCAGAGCTGGCCATCCACAAGGCTACCATGGAACCGTTGGCTACTGGGCGAGGAGATACTATAAAGCTGGATATGGGCTATGCCAGTGTTGCTCAGATCCTGGCAGCGGCCAGGGCAATGGGGCTGAAAGGCAGGCTATATTCATCCCGCAGGAACTGGGCAGAAATGCATTTGCTAAGACCTGAGGCTGAGGTATGGCGGAAAATTAATGGTTACTCGTCCATTAAGCTGGGCTCAGTGCCATTTTTATGTGATCAAGAAAGGTTGCTTTTGCACTGCAAGGCCGGAGAAGAAGGACATATTGTTATGCTGCGGCCTGATGGTGGTTGTTATGATCCGGGCACCGGCAAACAGTATTCAACCCGGGCTGAATTCATGGAGCAGACTCAATGGAAGTTTTCAGGGTGGTCAATTTTGATTCACGCGTCTGAATAGCAAGTGTAATAATTTCTAAAGGGTTTTTCGGGAGCCTGCGGAAAAATTACCTCGATTTTTTCGGTTATGTCAGTACGGGGTGGCAGTGGGTTAGGGGGTTACTGTTCAAAAATTTTACGTAAATACAGGAAGCGGCTTTACAACATCTACAGAGTACTAATACCTCTAGCTGCTGATCATGCTTTTTAGTAATGTGAGTTACTTTTTAAAAATTCTCTTTGAGCTATCTGGACCCATGCTCCCCAACGTCAATAAAAGGCGATGGAACAATCCATGGGCGGTAGCGTGCTTTTTGGTTAGCTGGTAACTTTGATTCACATAATGCACAAAGAAAGACCTGACCCGGTTTTCGTTATTGCGATCATTTGAGGCGAATAGCGAGCTATTCAATGAAAAGGATCGTGAAAAAAGGCCAAATCCGGCTTTTTCGCAGTAGGTCAGTAGTAAGTCCGACAAGGTCCTAGAAAGAAGATGAAAGTGACCACCTGCTGTTCGAATTCACTAGGATTTATATTGTTTTTTATACTTCAATTGCTTTTTTACAGAAAAGCCATGGCATCTTGTTTTTATGTACAACGAAAGATTACGAAAAGAAGTCAGTACACTGCTCTTTGATATAGAACGAAACTGTCAAGAAGTTTATGGTTCGTCACCTTTTCAAATACGTCTGGAGAGTATTAAGGCGTTGTTGGCTGCCGATGAATTTCGTATTGCCGTTGTGGGTGAATTTAGTTCTGGTAAGTCAACTTTTATCAATGCTTTGATTGGATATGACATTTTACCTCACGCGAGGTCTGAGACGACGGCCACTATCACTCATGTCCACAATGTGAGTCAAGGCGATGCTCGTTGCGGCAGTGTCGAGATTGAGTTTGTCGATGATGAGCGCGACAACCTGATACTTGATATTGCCTCTAATCCTGATGCATTAAAGAATTATGTCACCACGTTTTCAAAAGCTCACCGAGTTGTGGATGAAATTAAACTTGTCCATATCTATGTACATTTTTTGAATGTTGAAGATCCTGTCGTACTTATCGATACCCCAGGCCTCAATGGTACCGCTGAGGGGCACCGCTCCGTCACCTTGCGTGAAGTGGAGAAGGCTCATGCCAGTATTTTTCTTTTTCATTTGCGGGCATTAACTGAATCAGATCTTGATTTTCTGAAAGATTTAGCACGGCATCAAAGTTCTATTCTCTATGTCATTAATCATATTGATGAGATTAAGGAATCTGAAGGCGAGACGGTAGCGGAAGTACTGCAGGATTTTCATCAACAGATCACCACCCTATTCGCTGATGTACATTTTGAGGGGAAAGCATGCCGGACTTTCGGAATCTCGGCACTGAAAGCCCTGGTGCATAAAGACAACACTATTCCTAAATTATATAGCTCAGATCTGGCTGAACTCACTGAACTGGAGCGGGCTAAGTTATGGGATGAATCTCTATTTGGCATATTTGAACATGCCTTACAAGATTACCTTGTAACAAGCCGGGAGCAGGACTTTAAAAGTACCGTTATCAAAGCAATTGAAAGTGTTATTGCTGAAATTTCTAACAACCTCCAGCAAGAAATAGATTGTATTGAGCTGCAAATTAGTCAAGGCGACAATCATCGTGTTAGTACGTATATTTCTGAGCTTACCAGCCGTCGAGAAAATAGTTGGGGCAAGATCGAAAGCTACTTGAAAAATCGTTCAGCTGTGTTGAAGGCTGATGCAACCGCGCATACTCAAGACAGGCTACTGGAAATCAGCGAAATATTAAAAGCACAGATCAACGAGTCGGATTTGGATACGTTGCAGGCTGCTGTAGAAGGCAATCGATACGGGAAGGAAATTAACCAAGAGGTGAATACGCTGCTTAGAAGTTTACAGCGTTTACTGAAGATTAGTTTTGAAGATATTTATGAAATAGGTATTATTGAAACGGATCGTTTTACCTCTGAGGTCGTAATTAAATATGATAAAAAGCATCAAGTACAGGGGCTGAAATTTCACATCGATGAAAACATCCTGAGCAAAGACAAAGTAAAGCTAGCCGAAGAAAAAGGGAGCCTGTCTGATCTGCGGGTGGATTTACATTCTACAGAAATAAAAAATCAATTAAGCCTAAACCAACGTAAAGAATTTCTAGCTGAATATAACCGGCATGAATCACGTATTGAAATGACGAATACTGCGCATTCAAAAGCTGAACGCGGTTTAGGTAAGCGCCCAGGTGTGAGCTACAAAACAAAAACAAGGTCTGTATCAAGAGACGGTTTGTTTGGCAGTTTTTTAGATGTATTTACAACTAAAACAGAAAGTTATCAAGTCGAAGATTCCAGTCAGAGAAAGGCTTATGACCGAGAGATGGATAATATCAAGCAGCAGTATTCATCACAATTAAATACGCTTTATCTCAAAAAGAGTAGCCTTGAAGAACAATTAGATGCGTTGAAGAGCACTGCACGTATCACGGATGCAAAGCAGCAACAGCTCAAAGATAAAATCCGCCGCCAAGATCAACGTGTTAGTGAAATGGACAATCACTTGCAAAATAAACTCAAAAATCATCGCCTACAAGTAACCAGAGAAAAGCGCGAAGAACTTTGTGGAAAAGTTGAGCACAGTCTCTGCAATCAAGTGTTAAAAGCACTTGATAAATCGCTTGGCGAAAGCATCAAAAATGAATCCATTAAAATAAATGATAAATTAAAACAATATCATCAACGTAAATTCGAACAGTATTTTAAAAAGTTAACAGCACTTAATGGGAGTAGTAAAACAATCGACCTACCATCGTTGAATGCTGCGTTATTAGAGTTCAATAAATTATCCGTAGCAGTAAGAAATTTAAAGGAAAGTGAAAATGCATTACAAAACGCAATATGATGAACGCAAAAACAGTGTATTGACGCTTCTGAACCAAGCGCGCGAATTTTACCAAAGTACAGATAAGATTGAAAATGAACAAGCATTTGAAGCGCTGCATACTCAGGTTGAAAATGGTGAATTTACCATTGTTGTTGTCGGTGAATTCAGTGCCGGTAAATCGACATTTCTCAATGCCTTAATGGGAGATAAATACCTGCCTTCTTTTAGCGGTGAAACAACGGCAACAGTTAATTTTCTGGCACATAAAGATAAAGCGCCAGAAGGTAATGGATTACGTGTTGTTTATAATGACGGGAGCACGAAAAGTTTTGCAGAAGCATCATTTGAAAATGTGGAAAAATTTTCCACCACGAAAGGAGAGGAAGATGTTGCGCAAAACATTTCTCACGTCGATCTATTTTTAGAGTCAGATTTTTTAAAAAATGATGTTATTTTAGTCGATAGTCCAGGCTTAAATGGAGTGCGAGAAGGGCATCGTAAAATAACTGAAGACCAAATAAAAAAATCCCACGCTTGTATCTTTCTTTTTAATGCGCAACAACCAGGAAAAAATTCTGACTTTGATTTTTTAGAGCAGTTAAAAAGTGAGGTAAGTACTGTTCTTTTAGTGCTGAACAAAATTGATACTATCAATCAGGAAGAAGAAAGTATTGATTCGGTGATGGGGGTGCTGGGTAACAGTTATCAGACCAAATTTCCTGAAGTCACAACCATGCCTGAAATTTGGCCGTTAGCTGCATTTAATGCGATGGTTGCGCGAAGTGACAAAACATTAGGTGCCAAAGACTACACCGCAGACGAAAAGAAAGTGTTACTGCAGAACTCTCAGTTTGAGGCGTTTGAACAACGCTTATGGCGTTTTCTAACACAGGGTGAAAAGGCACGGACAGAATTGCTTGAGCCAGTAAATAGGGTTGTCAGCCTTTTAAATCGCAGTTTTAAAGATAATGAACTGTTAATCATCGAGTTGCAGGATAGTAAAAATAAAGCGGAAGTACACGAACAGATCACAGCACTTGAAGCGCAGTTAGAGAAGCTGAATGTAACGGTGCAGGACAAGAAAAGAACCATTAAAAAGAAAGTGAGACAATGTCGTTCGAGTGCCGAAAACACACTGTCTGGTAACCTGGAAAATGTACGAGAGAATTTTTTAGCCAAATTTGACCGTGATTTTATCAAAAATAGTGACCGGTTATTAATGGATGATGCCTTGAATAAAACGCTCGTTCGTTTCTTAAAACGAGTGGATGAGGAAATAAATCGCAATATTTCATCGGTTTCCCGTTCTTTTCAAGCCGAACTTGAGTGCAGTATTCAGTCTGTGATCGATGGCGAAGTTGCAGATTTGAATGAAGAGTTTGCCAAATTGACTAAGCCTATTGAACTGGCTCATAGCTGTGAGTTGGATCAATATAACTTTTCGCTTGATTTCAGCGAATTGGAAAAAAGGCGAGTGGCTCTAGAAGGGGAAATAGCCATAATAGAAGAGCGGCTTTCGGAGGCTGAAAAGGAAGAGATCAACGCAATCAAGCTTGAAGAAAAAATGGCAAGCTTGCAAAGCAGGCTGGTGTCGCTTGAAAATCAAAAAATCAATACCTTGATAGGCAAAGGTACTGCGCCTGGTGTAGAACGCCACACCAGTTATAAAGATGTAAAAGAATCAAGAGATGGGGTATTAGGCTGGGTAGCAGAGAAATTGGTGGGGAAAAAAAGGATTAAGGTAGACGTTATTGTTGAGCATGATCATCGGCAGAAACAGTATGAAAAAGACATAGAGTCGATAAATGCTGACTTTAGTGAGAAAATCTCTGCGGTAGCTAACGAACTTAAACATTGTGATAAACAAGACTCTATTTCATCAGGACAGGATCAAAAACGCCTTTCTAAGCAATTATCTGTACTTGAGGATAACAAAAAGCGAGAGACCGAAGTATTTAACCAAAAGCAACAAAAACATTTCACTAGCCAGCTTTCAAAACTGCAGGAAGAGATTGAAGAGCAGATTGATTTTATTCGTCGTGAAGCAGCCAGTGAAGTCAGTGTAAGGTTGAAAGATCAGGAGAGTGCATTGGTGCCGCTATTGCTGGCTAATCTCGAGGCACACCTGTCTGATAAGTTAATACGCAAGAACGAAGACCTTAAATTTAAAAAAATAGAGTTAGAGAGTTCTGTTTCTGAGCGAGAAGAAAAAGTGGATTATTATCAGCAGCAAAATAGAAAAATTAAGGAGATCTTAATGCAGGCTATAGAACTTGAAGCTGATCTTAACGCGATTGAAGCGGATCAGGTAAAACAGCACAGTATTATACCCTCCCTTGAGTTGGTAGCGAGCTAAACCATGATAATAGATATCCAGCATGCGCTTGAAAATTTAAAAGCCGTTACGCAGAGCCTTGATACTGCAGAGCAAGATTATAAACAGATTGAATTGCTGCAATCTAACATCCGCGATAAACAGTTTTACTTACCTATTGTCGGTCAGTTTTCGGCAGGGAAATCTCATTTTATCAATAATTTGCTTGGGAGGATGATACTGCCGTATAAGACCACGGAAACGACGTCTTTTTTAACGACAATTCGTTACAGTGAGACCGAAAAGTTTGTCGTGAAAAAAATTAACGGAAAATCACTTTCATTGGATGTATCTGCGGCAAGTGCTTTTAATCAACAAAATATAGCAAGTGGTGCTTTGCAAGATGAAATAAGTGGCGTTGCAATCGATGACATTGAAAGTCTTGAAATTCATATTAATCATCAGCTTCTTGCTGATGGGTTAGTGTTAGTTGATACCCCCGGCATTAATACGCTAAACAAAGCCCATGAGGCCTTTACTCATAATTATTTGCCCGCTGCGCAAGCTTTCCTTTATGTGAGTAGTGGTTCACCGTCAGCGTCAGATATTAACTTCTTACAGCAGATATCTGACTATGGTTTGGACATTATTTTTGTCAGAACCAGAATGGATGAAATTAAACAAAGTGAGGAGTCTTATGACATCGCCGTGATTGGCGATAAGATTATCCTTAAAGATGTGCTTGATACTAACAAGTATTATTTCGCTATTTCAAATCTTCTCACTGATGGTGACTGGGCGATGAAATTTGCTGAGGTGCGCAGTTATATTAATGATTATTTTTCGATTGGTGTACAACAGGCACTTGAACGCAGTGTGGCATCCAAAATTAACCGATATACCTGTGCTTATCGAAAAACGCTTGAGGGACAGTTACGACTGCTTGAGCGAAACTTTGAAGTCTGCCCGGAAACTTTTAAAGAAAGCGTCGATGCCATTAATAATGAAATAGATCTACTGACGACAGATCATGCTAATTTGAAGTCAGCCTTAGAAAGTGAATTTACACTGGTTAAAAGGGAAGTGATACGTGAAATTGAGCAGCATAAAACGAACTATTTAAATGCCTACCGTAGCGAGCTTGTCGCTGGTGATTTTGCTAACACGGCTATGCAGGCTCAGCAATTTGGCAATGAGTTTCTGCGCCGGTTTTCTCTAGAGCTTAACCTAAGTATATCCTCGCGTCTCATGCGCTCTATCGAGCTAATCTATAAAAAGCGTAATGAGCAATTTGCTTATCTTGAATCGATTGGTGCTGATATTTTAATTGAAGATTATGTTTGTCAGATGGTGGCCCCAGATTTTAATGAAATGACCAGTAAGAGTAATGAGTTTCTCAGCTCCATTGCGCTTCAATTACAGCAGATCAGTAATGATGTTGAACGCTCAGAAATAGAGATGTCAAAATTATCTCATCAGGCACAAGTGCTAAGTGAAGACGTTAGCATAATTAATGATGATGTTTATGAATCAAAATCAACGTGTCATGAATTAGAATATGTACCACAGTATATCTGTGAATCAGGTGATCAGACTGTATCAAAATTTTTTGGCACTGTAGGAAAAATTGCCGATGTGGCGTTGATGTTCATACCAACGCCAGTAGGGCCAGCAAAGGCTGTGCATAATACCACAAAGGTCGCCAAAGCAGCCAAGAAAACCAAACAAGCGTTAAATATTATTAAATCCACCAAGCAAGTGATCGATGAATATAAACCTAAAATAAAGCAAGCAGCCTATGATTTAAAAGAATTTAAGACATCAGCAAATAACATAGTAGGAGAAATGGCAGGCTCGGATAACGCTAAAGATAACAGTATTGGCGATATGGCCTTTAAATCACTTGAATTGCTGGATGTTGAGTTCTGGATGCGAAAGATGGGTGAACAGTTTGATACCCCGCCATCAACTATGGTGGATGAAGAGCATCGTCGACGTTTTGAAAGAAAACGTACTGAGGCCGAGCAACAGATGTTGCAGAAAGTGCAGCAGCAGCTGCAGAAGATGAACGAGCTTGGCCTTCTTAAAGAAAAAGCGGAATATGAAAAGAAAAATCAAGATCTGTTAGATAAACGCAAGCTTGGATTACAGCAAGAGCTGCAGCTAATTGAAGCGGATTATATGCAGGAGAAACGACAGCTGGAACTGACCAATAAATGTAATTTTTATTGCCAGCGTATGGATGAATCGTTGGCTGATTATGTATCTGGAATTAAGTCTAAAATTGATAATATCATTGAAGACTTCACAATAAAGCTGTTGCTTTCTGTGATGGTGGATGGCGAAGCGCGTCTAAATAGCTTCAAATCTCAGCTTAATACTGTACAGGAAAGCCAGCGTTTATCTGCAGTAGATAAATCATCTAAAGTGAATGAGATTGAGCAGTTGCTTGTTATGTTGGACGGTATATCGGAAGGCATAAATGGCAATTGATCTTAAGCTTGATCTGCAGAACTATCAGAGTGTATTTGTACTTGGTTTGCCAGAGCACCAGAGATATAGCTTGTTTCAAGATCTTTTAGGTGAAAGCTTAAAAGAGTATATGCCGGTGAATTACCTGCATAGCGGCAACAATAAAACCTTCATCTTATTTAACCATCCAGAAGAGATCGGTTTTGTTGATACGGAGCAGGGCTTGGCAGTGCTAGGATCAGAGCTCGGTGCGAATAGTGATGCAGAGGTTTATTATCTTGCCGTTCCTAGCGGTAGCCTTCCGCTAGGCTTTGTGTTTATTGTACCTCCACCATTTCAGACCAAAAACTTTTTGCCAGAGCATAAGAGCAACCCTTTTTTGTTAGATAAAAATGGCTGGGTAGATAACTTATACGGAATTATCTGGTGTGATGCATTTCCTTACGCTGAAATGACCAATAAATACATTTTAGATGGTATCGATGAGTGGTTTACACATAGAGGCAAGGCTGTAAACATTTATTTGAGCTTGTTTGAATCGAACAGGAATGCAGTCACTGACTTAGCAGATGAAGGGAATGATCTTCAGCATGCTTACTCACAGGCTATTTTAGCGAGAAGGTTGGCAGATATTGGCCCGAATACGCAACCTGCTAGCTACTTTAGGCAGTTGCTTGTTCCGCATGATTCTTTCATCAGTGGACAACGAAAAATATTCTTATCTCAAGTTGATAAGTTTAGTTATTTCTTTGCAGACAAAGTGCTGTTTTCAACAAATTATGAGTTTTTTTGTGAAGATTATATCGAAGAATATTTGCAGCCGAATCGATTTGATACGCTGTTTTCCTTTGATGCCTGGCTACGTATTAGTCATCATGACGCTGGAAGAGTTCATTTAATGAATTTTATTTATACCTGCCATGAAAAATTTCTTTGTAGCTTGAGCGAAGATTTTTTTGATAGCGTGAATATGCCTTTTTTGACAGTGATGGAGGACAAAGGTTATCAGCTTCCTTTTGATGAACTATCAAAGGCGATGGCGAAGGAACTGAAGATCACAGCAGATAAGTTGATGAGACAGTTTAAAGTACCTCTTAATAAGGAATTAAAAGCACTTTCACGGTTAGAGTTTACTGAGAAAGTAAAAAACGGAAAAAAAATGTTCACAGAAAATGTGATTAATTTTTATAAAGAACAATGTGCAGCATTAATTTATCGCTTTTTAAAAAAGCAAGTAAATTCCCTTAAATTTAATTGAAGGAAATAGTTAATATGCTCGATATCCTTAAAGCTATATCCGTTGCATCTGTATTGGCTTTTTTACTTATTATCACGCAATTACCAGGTTATTTGGTGTTTGCTTATGTGTTATTAGCATTATGCACTTTGACAGTATATGCACAGGGAATGCTCAATAGAAAAGAAACCTATCAGCGTGAAAAAGCGAACATTGAAAAATTGATGGCTCCTTTCCAGCAACAACATAATGACTCACTCAATCATCACCTGATAATGACGGATGCGATTGAAGAGTTAAAAACTTATACAATCGAAAACAAGCAACACTTTGAAAAAGCTTGTCTTAAGCTTGAAAGTCATACGGCCCAAATAGCCGATACTCTAGAGCAAAAAATGCAGAAGTTTGTTGCTGCGTTGGAAGCAGTGAACGAAAGACAGCTGCAAAAACAAACAGAGAACTTGGCTAAGACAAATGAGAGATTTTTGGTCATGTCACAATCCTTAAGCAATGAATTGGCTCTTCACAGCCAAGCCAGCTGTGACAAACAGGCTAGTCATCTTGAGCAAACGATTGTCCAGTTGCAACCGGTTGTTGAGGCGGTAGAGGCGATGCGTGAACATACAAGAAAAATCACCAAGACGTTTGAAGCGAGTAGTGCTGAACTGCAAACCACGATTGGTCAGCATACCGTGGCATTGGGCGCGATTGTTGATAAAACAATGAAAGAGCTTGTGGAAGTGTCTGATGATAATGCACAAGAAGTTCAGGATAAAATAGCCAGATTGGTTAATGAGCTGCAGGACGTTATGAGAAACTCGCAAAAAGCGCAGAATCGTACGCTTGATTCTCTTCGTGATGATATTCAGACCATGGTTAACAGTCAGCAGCAGACTCAGGAGCAGAGCCATAAAACACTGACTTGCCTAGAAGCGTTTAAAGATGAGCTTACAGCATTAAATCAGAAGGATCTGCATTTGCTAGAGAGCATTCTGCATGGATAACTCAGCGGCACTTCTGCTTAAATGTTTTGAGCAACTTGAACGTCAGGTCAGTGCTGACGGAGCATATATTTATAAAATTATGCGGTCTGAGGATTCACATCTTATCCAATTGATCGAGACATTTGATAGTCTGTTACACAGGGCAAGGCACTATGTTTTTATTGGACTTTTAAGGCAGTCTATAAGATTGCTCATTGCGTTAAATACATTAAGTATGAAAATACTTGAAATACTTAGTAACTGACTTCTTCTTGTAGTTGTCTAATGAACCCGGACACCATTTTAGGTGGTAAAGTTACCACCTTGATTTAGAGGTGTTTGGCTCAGTTCCAGATAAGTGTTGGTGTTTTAGCGTAAGTTGCTGAAACCTGATGTAGGTATGCGTCAGGCAAAACCCGTCTACACAAAATAATTAATCATTAGGTAAACCCCCGGCTATGCCGGGGTGACTCGCATAGGTTTTACCGAGGCTTCGGTAGCTAACCTTGATGATTCCACCAAGAATCAAGAGGTTTAACTTATGCCAGACTATAAAAGTCTGACCCATACTCGTTGGGATTGTAAGTACCATATCGTGTTCATTCCCAAGAAAAGGCAAAAAGTCACCTGCGGAAGTTTGAGAAAATTTCTCGGCTCAATTTTCCATGAGCTTGCCAGGAGAAAGGGGTGCGAAATTGTTGAGAGACACCTGATGAGAGATCATGTCCATATCTGCATAAGCATTCCACCAAGATACTCTGTTTCTAATGTCGTGGGATATATAAAAGGCAAGTGTGCGATTGCTATAGCAAGGCATTTTAAAGGACGGCAAAGGAATTTTAACGGCGAGAATTTCTGGGCAAGAGGGTATTTTGTGAGTACGGTCGGATTGGATGAAGAAACGGTTCGAAGATATATCCGAAATCAAGAAAAGAACGACGAAAACGATCAATTGAAGTTTGGTTTTGACTCGCGCCCATGGGCGCAACGATAGCCCTTTGAGGGCGTCCCAATATAAGCTTCCGGCTATGCCTGAAGTCATTTAACTCATCACCGGGATACTGAGTCTAACCATCATTCCCGGAAGTAACATGTCAAGCAAACGCATGTTCTGGTTTCAGCACATTGAAGCCTGGCACACAAGTGACCTTTCTCAGGCTGAATACGCTCGGCAGCATCAGCTGTCCATCAAATCATTTGGCTATTATCGACGTCGTTATGTTGGTGAACATGAACAGCCACAGTCCAATACGGTTAAAGCTACTTTGCTGTCCGTTCATATTGAACCAGAAGTGTCATCGAAGCCTCAACCATCAGCAACCGGTATTTCCCTGACCTACCCGGAGGTTTTCGCATTGAGCTGGCCCCCGGATTCGACCCGCTGGTTTTACGACAAGTGATCAATATGATGTAGGCCCATGATTGCTGCTTCCTCTTCCCTTAATGTCTACCTGGCACCAGGTGTAACCAATATTCGCAAATCCATTGATGGTCTGTCCCTGATGGTTAGCGAACTGCTGGAACTTGATCCTTTTTCAGAGAGCCTGTTTGTCTTCTGCAACCGAGGGCGCAACAAGCTTAAGATTCTGCACTGGCAAACCAACGGCTTCTGGCTTTACTACCGTCGTCTGGAAAAAGGCTGCTTTAACTGGCCCTGACAGGAGGCAGGGAATCAGGCGATTACATTGACCCGTCGTGAATTGAGCTGGCTTCTGGATGGTTTGCCCATAGAGCAGATAAAAAGACATAATCGTATCTGATGTCGCTTTTATTGTACTAATATAGATACAGGTGTGTCTTTATTGGGGTTTTATGAGCAAATTATCATTACTGTCAGTCACGGAGGTTCAGGAGTCAATGTGTCAATGGCTGATTTCACAAAGGAAGGCCGCTAAACTCTCCAGGGATGCATTAGCTGAACGCAGTACCGTACCCTCATCGACCATTAAAAAATTCGAAACCACGGGGCAGATATCATTCCGGCAATTTCTGCTTTTATGGCAAAGTCTGGATGAGTTGGCACGGTTAAATAACCTGACTAAAGAAACGCTGAATTCCAGACCGCCATTATCTATCAGGCAGGTGCTCAGAGGATGAATGACGAGCAAGTCCATACGCTGGAAGTATGCCGAACACTATCTGATGGTTCTTCTGTCACCGTTGGTAATTTAGCCCAAAACAGGCAGGGCGTATATTTTCAATATCGTGAGGGTTATTTAGACAGGTATAACAATTTATCCCCCTTTAACCTCAGTTTTGACGCATCTTTGCAATTAGCGCCGAAGACACCTCATAACGGATTGCATGGTGCGTTTTCAGATTCTCTTCCTGATGGTTGGGGCTTGTTGCTTATGGATAGAGTGTTTCGTCAGGCCGGGATCATGCCATCACAGATTACCGCGATGGACCGGCTTTCGTTTGTTGGTCGCCGGGGAATGGGGGCTTTGTATTACCAGCCTGCTTCCGGGTTGCTACACAATGAGCAGTCAGAGCAGCTGACGGTTGCAGAATTGGGTTTGCAGGCCCAGGCGGTTTTTGATGGCCAAACGTCTGATATTCTGCAGGCACTGGTTAATGCTGGGAGTTCAGGGGGAGCCAGACCAAAAGCGCAATTGTATTTAAAAGAAGAATCAGTCAGTTTTTGCAGTCCCATTTTTTGCAGTACAAGCCGGGTAAAAGGCAGTGATGCCTATCTTGTGAAATTCACTTCATCTCAACTCCCGCTGGGCCATCAAGAAGGCCTGTGTGAAGCCACCTATTTATCAATGGCAGCACAAGCGGGTATCGAGGTTCCGTGTTGGCAGTTAGTCGATGCGCCTGAACGTTCTGGTGCGAAACAGTGGCTGGCCTTAAAGCGGTTTGATACCGTCAGCAATTCAGATGGTTCTGAAGGTCGGTTACATTTGCACAGTGCCAGTGGTTTACTGGATGCTGACTATCGAATGCCTGGTCTGGATTATGAAACGTTAATCAAAGTGAGCAGTATGCTTTGTAAAAGCCCGGCGGCCGGGCAGGCTATGTTTCGGCGTATGCTGTTCAATCTGTTTGCTTTAAATCAGGATGATCACAGTAAAAACTGGGCCTTTTTACAGCATGACGATGGGCAATGGCAGCTTGCTCCTTTTTATGATGTCACTTTTAGCCCTTCACCCTACGGTGAGCATGCAACCGCTTTTGCCGGGTATGGTAAGCAGCCAGGTTTACAGACCATGCAAAAGCTGGCAGGTCTGGCTAATTTTGCCAGCTGGAAGCAGGCGCAGCAGGTGGTTGCAGAAGTGGTGGCGGCAATACAGTCTTTCGATGACACGGCTCGTGAATTACAGGTTGATCAGGCAACAAGGAAATTGATCAGTAAACAGCTTAATGATGTTTATCTGGAAAATAAGCGATTATTGTAGGCTTTTTCCGTTGTCCGCTGTGAATAAATTTTGGTTTATTGTGTCTGGCTGGTGGTCTGAAACTGGCCATAAAGTGTTAGGATGTGTGCTGAAAATTGCAGCGGTTTCTCCCAGTCATGTCAGACTCTCTTCTTTATATTGTTTCTACGCCTATCGGTAACCTGGGGGATTTGACCCCAAGGGCTATTGAGGTGCTCCGTCAGGTTGACGTTATTGCGGCAGAAGATACCCGGCACAGTAAGCGGTTGATGAACCACTTTGGGATAGATACGCCATTGATTCCCTGCCATGACCATAATGAGCGTCACCAGGCGGAGATGATTGTTCAGCGAATGGGTTCCGGGCAATCGGTGGCTTTGATCAGTGATGCGGGTACGCCTTTGATTTCTGATCCGGGCTTTCATCTGGTCCGAACGGTCAGGGCCGCAGGCTTCAGGGTGGTGCCGGTGCCAGGTGCCTGTGCATTTATTGCGGCGCTGTCGGTCAGTGGTTTGCCCACCGACAGGTTCTACTTTGAGGGGTTCCTGCCGGCCAAAGGGACGGCCCGTCGCAAGCGCATAGATTCTCTGGCGACTTTTCCCAATACCTGGGGTGTTTATGAGTCCCCCCATCGCATTATGGACTTGATGGATGATCTGGTTACTGTGCTTGGCGGCGAAAAATACATTACCCTGGCCCGGGAAATTACCAAAACATTTGAGACGGTCCTGGCAGGCACTGTTGCTGAGGTTCAGGCTATTCTGAAGGCTGATTCCAATCAGCAGCGAGGAGAGTTTGTTGTTCTTGTTGAAGGCTATAAAGAGCCGGAAAATTCTGAGATTAGTCCGGAAGTTGAAAAGATGCTGCAGCGATTAATGGAAGAATTACCCATTAAGAAAGCGGCTTCTGTGGTGGCTGATCTGACCGGATTGAGAAAAAAAGAGCTTTATGATCTGGGTTTGGTGATGAGGTCCGGCGAATAATTTTCCGAATAGTGTTGATTAAGCTTGATTATCAGAAGGTGCACAAGTAGCATTCGCCACCGCGAGCTGGCCGGGCAGTCGCTGTTTGTCCTGATTCTTACCAATTGGGATGGATGGAGGAAAGTCCGGGCTCCAGAGGGTAGGGCGCCAGGTAACGCCTGGGGGGCGAAAGCCTACGGAAAGTGCAGCAGAGAGTAGACCGCCCAAGTTGGTTTTCTTGTTGGTTAAACGACAGGAATTCTGACCGGTAAGGGTGAAAGGGTGCGGTAAGAGCGCACCGCATGGCTGGTAACAGTCCATGGCATGGTAAACCCCGCCTGGAGCAAGACCAAATAGGAATCCTATAGGTGTGACCCACACTGGATTCGGGTAGGTTGCTTGAGGTGTCTGGTGACAGACATCCCAGATGAATGACTGCACAGGCCTGCTTTGGCAGGCTGGACAGAACCCGGCTTATAGGCCGGCTCGCTTCTTTTTTTAAAGCTGCTTTTAAGTAGTACGTTTGCTTTCAGTTTTCTGATACTCCGATTATCTGCCAGTGATCAGGCGCACTTTTTTTCCGTGAAGGAAAAGCGCTGAACCACAAAGGCACAAAAACACAAAGTTTTTAAAAGTGTTTTTTTCATAGCCTGAGAGTGGCGAACTACCGTCGTGAGTGTTTGTGCTTCAGATTATTGCCTCCCCGTTTCATTTCTCTAAATTCATTTTCAGTGAGCTTTCTTTGCGATAAAGCCTGTCTGCCTTGAAGTGCTTATTTTTTAATTCGCCCGTGTATCTGCTTTATTGTTACTGCCCCTGTTTTGAATACAGTCTGTATATATAGCGTTTATTGACTTTGATTTGGCAGCGGTACGTTAATTTCATTTTAAGTGTCAGGCAGATGAGGTAGATCCCCGCTTGACGTGGGTTTTCCAGATTCCTATAGTGTGCTTTAGTGGTGTAAAGTGGGTTGTAGTGGGGTGAAGGTGGAACTGGATGGAGTCAGTTCGCAGAGGGTTGTTATAAGTGACGGGTGCCGTAAGGTTTTCCGGGGTCAGGAAACCAGGGAGAAGGTGACGTGTTTCGCGGTGTAAATGCCATTAATCTGGACGCCAAAGGGCGTCTTGCTATACCTGCCCGTTACCGGCAAGTGTTGCGGGATCGCTGTGACGGTGCCCTGGTGGCCACCATTGATACCGATGAGCGCTGTTTGTTGATCTACCCACTGGATGAGTGGGAACTGATTCAGCAGAAAATTGAAGCACTGCCCAGCTTTCATCCAATGACCCGCCGCATTCAGAGACTGTTGATTGGCCATGCCACCGATCTTGAACTGGACGGCAATGGACGTATTCTTATCCCCCCACTGTTGCGTGATTACGCCGGTCTTGAGAAGCGCAGTATTTTGCTGGGCCAGGGCAAGAAGTTCGAGCTTTGGGATGAAAATTGCTGGAACGAGTGTCGCGACCAATATCTGAAAGAAGCCAGTGAATCGGAAGATATACCGGTGGAGTTGCAGTCGCTTTCTTTATAGGCGGCTTTATAAGTAGCTTTATAAAAAGCTACTTTAAACAGTATTTGTGAAAGTTATATGAAATCGTCAGATTGTATTGATAGCCAGAAAACAGACCCTTTGAAAGAGCAGGCTTTTGATCAGCTCAAGGCTGAGCATGTCCATAAAACAGTGCTGCTTCATGAGGCTGTCGATGCGTTGCTGACGGACCCTGCCGGTGTTTACGTCGATGGTACTTTTGGCCGGGGCGGGCACAGCCGTTTGATATTGAGTCTTCTGGAAGAGCAGGGACAACTGATCGGCATTGATAAGGATCCTGCAGCCATTGCCACAGGGCTTGAGCTGGAGAGGGATGATCCGAGGTTCTCGATTTACCACGGTTCTTTTACCGATGTTGATTCGGTCAATGGTGATCAGCCGGTGGATGGTATTTTGCTGGATCTGGGCGTTTCTTCTCCTCAGCTGGATGACCCGGAAAGAGGCTTCAGCTTTATGAAGGAAGGGCCTCTGGATATGCGCATGAATCATCATCAGGGTGAAAGTGCCGCCGAGTGGCTGGCCCGGGCAGAAGAACAAGAGATCAGTCGTGTGATCTGGGAATACGGAGAAGATCGGTTTTCCCGGAGAATGGCCAGGGTCATTGTCAAAGAAAGAGAGATTGAGCCGATTCTGACTACAAAACGTCTGGCAAGTATTATTGCTGCAGCCTGCCCAAGTAGAGAGAAGGGCAAGCATCCTGCTACCCGTGCGTTTCAGGCCATCAGGATTCACATCAACCGGGAGTTGGATGATCTGGTGCTTTGTCTCGATAACGCCCTGGAGAAGCTTAAGCCCGGTGGGCGACTGGTGGTGATCAGTTTTCATTCTCTGGAAGACCGGATTGCTAAACGCTTTATCCGTAAACATCAGAAAGGTGATGAGCTGCCCAGCTGGTTGCCTGTTAGGGACGATCAGCTGAATCGTCGTATGAAAAGTCTGAGCAAGGCGATTAAACCTTCGAAGCAGGAGGTGGATGATAATCCCCGGTCCCGAAGTGCGGTGATGCGTGTGGCAGAAAAGCTGGGCTCTTGATTACGGGAGTAGTGGCGTCGTTTATGGACAGTAGCCTGCTCAGGATGAAGGTTGTCCATTCTTATGGATTAACCCTCCTGTTGTTGGTTTTGGTGGTGTTGTCCGGTTTATCGGTTGGCTATGTGTCCTACGAGAACCGGCGCCTCCATAATCGGATTCAGCAGGAGCTTGAAAACCGGAACAGTGCCCAGGTTGAGTGGGGCAAGCTGCTACTGGAGCACAGTACGCTGACAGCTCCGGGAAGGATTGAAAAGATTGCCAGGGAGAAATTGGGCATGGATGTGCCAAAAACTGACCAGATAGAAATGGTTCTGCCATGAGGCAGGGGCGAAGAGTATTGCAGAATAGTCGGTCTGCATCAGAGAAAAAAACAGGCGGGCTGCGTGGACTGGTTAACGCCGTGACCGGCTTCCTGACCAGAAGGTGGCGCCTGAAAGTACTGCAGAGTATTTTGCTGATTGCCGGATTGGCAATTGGTTACCGTATTGTTGATTTGCAACTGCTGGACCGACACTTTTTACAAAATGAAGGTGATAAACGCTCAGTTCGTTATGAGCCTGTGGCCGCTCATAGAGGGGTTATTTTTGATCGCAATGGTGACCCCCTGGCGGTCAGTACGCCCGTCGTTACCATCTGGGCGGATCCGGAAGACCTTTATGAGGCCGGTGACCGCTGGCAGGAATTGGCCCGTGAGCTTGGCGTTTCTCTTAAATGGCTATCCGATCGTGTTGAGGTGGCCAGAAAACGAGACTTTATTTATCTCAAACGGCAGCTGACACCCGAGCAGGGTGCCAAGGTGATGGCATTAAGAGTGCCGGGAGTGGGGGCTATTAATGAGCAGCGGCGTTATTACCCGGCGGCTGAAGTAGCAGCCCATTTGGTCGGCTTTACCGATATTGATGAGTCCGGGCAGGAGGGGATGGAGTTAGCCTACAATGAATGGCTGACCGGTGAGCCAGGTAAACGCAGGGTTCTAAAGGATCGCAAAGGCCGACTTGCCCGTCAGGCAGAGCTGATGAAAAGTGCCAGCCCCGGCAAAGAGTTGATGCTCAGTATTGATCTGAGACTGCAATATATGGCCTACCGCGAGTTGAAAAAAGCGGTTGAGCTCCATAAAGCCAAGGCCGGTTCTCTGGTCATGCTTGATGTCAAGACCGGTGAAGTGCTGGCAATGGTCAATCAGCCTGCCTACAACCCTAACAACCGTGCAGGCATGCAGGCGTATAAAATGCGTAATCGGGTGGTTACCGATATGTTTGAGCCCGGGTCAACGCTGAAGCCTTTTGCCGTTGCAGCCGCTTTGGAGTCTGGCCAGTTTCACAAAAATTCGGTGATTAATACGGCGCCGGGTTATATGCGCCTTGGTAGAGATCAGGTAAAGGATATCAGGAATTACGGTGCCATTGACGTGACCACAGTGCTGAGAAAGTCCAGTAATGTGGGGGTGTCAAAAATGGCGCTGGCGATCGGGCCGGACAAGGTTCTTGATCTGCTGCAGAGAGTTGGACTCGGCCAAAGTTCCGGGACAGGGTTTCCTGGCGAGAGTCCCGGGTATCTGCCTTACCGGGATCGCTGGAGTGATATTGAAATAGCCACCCTGTCATTTGGCTACGGTTTGACGGTGACGCCTTTGCAGTTGGCCCAGGCCTACATGGTGATCGGTGCCGGTGGGATTATGCGCCCGGTTTCCCTGATCAAGCGTGATGTGGTTCCCGATGGCGTTCGGGTGATGGATCAGCGGATTGCTGATGAAATGAGAAAAATGCTTCGTGAGGTGGTGCATGGCGGAACTGGTAGTCGAGCCATGATTGATGCGTTTGAGGTCGGCGGGAAAACAGGAACTTCCCGAAAGGTTGGGCCTAACGGTTATATCAAAGATCGTTATATTGGCATGTTTGCCGGTTTGGTGCCCATTGATAACCCCCGCCTGGCAATGGTTGTAGTTATTGATGACCCGTCTGGAAAAGCATACTACGGTGGTCTTACGGCTGCGCCGGTATTTTCCAGTGTGGCTGCCGGAGCACTTCGATTGCTGGGTGTTGAACCGGTTAATTCGGGAAATATGAATTCAGGCCAGCGTATGGCATTTGTTCCTTATGCACTGCGATTGGTCAAAATAGATGAAGAAGTGGGCGATTCTTCGGTTTCTGCATCGTTTAAAGAAGGTTGAAGCAAAAAGCAATGACAGCTGAGAAAGAGAATACTCTGAATGGCGTGCTCGCCGGGCTGCAGTTACCCGCTGTTGCGGTTGACAAGGAGTTGAATCATCTGACCCTCGATAGTCGCAAGATTACCGGGGGCGAGTTGTTTGTTGCGATGCCTGGCGTTCAGTCTGATGGCCGGAAATATATTGCGGATGCTTTGGCAAAAGGCGCTGCTGCTGTGCTGGTAGAAGAAGGTGACGGTTTTGACCCACTTTCTATTGCCGGTCATGAGTCCGTTTTTATGGTTCCCAATTTGCGGGAAAAAATTGGACCCCTGGCTAATCGTTTTTATCGACACCCTTCTGAACAGCTTAAGGTCATTGGGGTGACTGGAACTAATGGCAAAACGTCCTGCTGCTGGTTTATCTCTGAAATTCTTAAGCAGCAGGGTGAGCAATGTGCGTTGATGGGGACGGTTGGCCGGGGTTTGCCTGGCCAGATGGAGGCCTCATTAAATACCACCAGTGATGTGGTTTCCCTGCATCAATATCTCGGTCAGCTGGTTGCTGATGGGATTCCTGCACTGGCGATGGAAGTTTCCTCCCATGGGCTTGACCAGGGGCGGGTGTCCGGCGTTGCTTTTGATGTGGCTCTTTTTACCCATATCAGCTGGGACCATCTGGATTATCACGGTTCTCTGGAAGCGTACGCGGCAGCCAAAGCCAAATTATTCTCGGAATGCAGTTATCGCTACGCCGTCATTGGTAAGGACGATGCTTTCTCAGAGCTGATGCTCTCATCCTGTCATCAGGGGACGAATGTAACCACCTGGTCATTGGAAGATGCCTCTGCAGATGTTTATCTCAGTGATATTCAAGCGTTTTCTCAGGGGTTCAGGGCAAGAGTCCATTCACCTTGGGGGAGTGGTGATCTGAACACATCCCTGTTAGGACGTTTTAATCTTGAAAACCTGCTGGCAGTTATCGCCGGTCTGGGGGTTCAGGGCTACCCTCTCGATAGCGTTTTGGCGGCAATTCCTGTTATTTCTACGCCTCCTGGCAGAATGCAGCAGTTCGGCGGAGGCGGTCAGCCCCTTGTTCTCGTGGATTATGCTCATACGCCGGATGCCATTAAGAGTGTGCTTTCAGCACTAAGAGAGCATTCCCGTTCCAGCGAACAAGGCGCCAGTAAAATTGTCTGTGTATATGGTTGCGGTGGTGACAGGGATCGGGGTAAGCGTTCATTGATGACTGCCGCTGCAGTTTGTGGTGCAGATCAGGTAGTGCTCACCAGTGATAACCCGAGAACGGAAGATCCAGAGCAGATTTTTGCTGATGCGCTGGAAGGTGTTTCGGATCAGGATCGTCAGCGAATGAATGTTATTGCTGATCGGTCGGAAGCTATTCGTTCAGCAATCACTGCCGCCAGCGCTGGTGACATCATCGTGATTGCTGGTAAGGGTCATGAGAATTATCAGGAAATCAATGGTGTTCGACATCACTTTGATGATGCAGAGCAGGTGCGGTCAGTGCTGCGCAACCGTGTTCCAGAAGGGAGACAGTCATGATTGAACCAATGTCTCTTGCCATGATTGCTGAAATAGTTAATGGGCAATTGTCTGATCATCTATCCGGTCAGCCATCGGTAACGGGTGTCAGTATTGATACCCGCACTCTCAAACACGGCGATCTTTTTATTGCGATTAAAGGTCCCCGTTTTGATGGCCATGAGTATTTGAAACAGGCGCATTCTGTTGGCGCTGTTGCTGCGTTGACCGAGCATTATGTTGCTGATGCGCCATTACCCCAGATCGTTGTTGAGAATACAGAGAAAGCACTGGGACTGCTGGGGGCAGCTAATCGCAATCGCTTTAGTGGTTGCCTGGTTGGCGTTACCGGTTCCTGTGGCAAAACGTCGGTTAAAGAAATGCTGATGGCTATTTTTTCTGAGGCAGGTTCAACGCTGGCAACAGAAGGTAATTTTAATAATGCGTTGGGCACCCCTTTAACGTTATTAAAAATAAATGCTGATCATCAGTTTGCGGTGGTTGAAATGGGCACCAGCTCGCCGGGTGAAATTAAGTACATTGCTGATATGGGGCGCCCGGATATTTCGCTGATCACCAATGCCGCTGAAACCCATCTGGCTGATCTGAAAAGTGTCGAGGGTGTCGCCTGGGAGAAAGGCTTTATTCTGGACGCACTTCCTTCTAACGGTATCGCTGTATTGAATCTGGATGACCGTTTCTACAGTGAGTGGTTTGACCGTGTGCTTAAGGAATCAAATCGACGGGTTGTCAGTTTCAGTGGAAAAAACGCTGAGGCAGAATGCTTTGCCAGTGGTATCGAACCCAATGAGGATGGCACAGGATTTACCCTTCATATCCGTGAAAAAAATAAGCAGCCTGAGCCGGAAAGAGCTGAGCAGAAGTCGGTGCAGCTCTCATTCTGGGGGCGCTATCAGGTGAACAATGCCTGCTGTGCTGCTGCTGTTGCAGCAGCCTGTGGTCTGTCACTGGACATGATTGTCCGTGGGCTGGAAAATGCCCGGCCTTATGAACGGCGTGGTCAGCGCTTTACTCATGTCACTGGTGCTGTCCTGATTGATGAAACCTATAACGCCAACCCGGAAGCAACTCTGGCGGCGATTGATCAGTTAGTGGACTGTGGTGGAAAAACCATTATGGTCTTTGGCGATATGCTGGAATTGGGTGATATTGCCGATCAGCGTCATCGTGCTATTGGGCACTATGCCAGAGAGCAGGGCGTCGACCAGTTGTTAAGTTATGGTCCTTTTGCCCGCTTGGCAAGTGACGCTTTTGGTGGACTGCATTTTGAAGAAAAGAAAGAACTGATTACCTGGCTGGATGCTCAGCTTAAGAACAGCCTTAATGAAAAGGTTGCAGTAATGGTGAAAGGATCAAAGGGGATGAAGATGTTTGATATTATCCAGGCTCTGGTTGAGCCTGACTATAAGGGAGACGCCTGATGCTGGTGTGGCTGGCAGATTTTCTATCCCAGTATTACCACGGATTTCTGGTTTTTAAATACCTGACACTGAGAGGTATTTTGGGGGTTTTAACCGCTCTTTCCATGATGTTATGGCTAGGGCCTCATTTTATTCGCAAACTGAGCTTCTATCAGATTGGTCAGTCAGTGCGTGACGATGGCCCTAAAAGTCATTTAAGCAAGGCGGGCACGCCGACCATGGGGGGAGCCCTGATTCTGGTCTGTATTGCTATCAGTACTCTGCTTTGGGCGGACCTGACTAACCGTTATGTCTGGGTAGTATTGGTGGTTACCGGTGTTTTTGGTGCCGTTGGCTGGGTGGATGACTATCGGAAAGTGGTTGAGAAAAACTCCCGGGGGCTGCCGGCTCGCTGGAAGCTTTTCTGGCAATCTGTTGCCGGGCTTGGCGCCGCATTTTTTCTTTTTTATACCGCGCCTTCAGTCACAGAAACTACTCTGATTTTCCCATTCCTGAAAAATGTTTCTCTGCAGCTGGGACCGTTTTTTATTGTGCTTACCTATCTCACCATCGTGGGTTGCAGTAACGCGGTTAACCTGACTGATGGTCTGGATGGGCTGGCGATTTTGCCAACGGTGATGGTGGCTTCCGCCCTGGGTATTTTTGCTTATCTCAGCGGACATGCGTCATTTGCCCAGTACCTGTTGATCCCTTCGGTACCGGGTGCCGGTGAACTGGTGGTGTTCTGTGCTGCTATTGCCGGCGCAGGGTTGGGATTCCTCTGGTTCAACACTTATCCGGCCCAGGTCTTTATGGGCGATGTGGGTGCCCTGGCCCTTGGCGCTGCGCTGGGTGTGGTTGCGGTTATCGTTCGGCAGGAAATCGTGCTGATTATTATGGGCGGCGTTTTTGTGATGGAAACCGTGTCGGTCATTCTGCAGGTTGGTTCTTATAAAATGACCGGTCGTCGTATATTCCGCATGGCGCCACTGCATCATCACTTTGAGTTGAAAGGGTGGCCAGAGCCTCGGATTATTGTCCGTTTCTGGATTATTACTATTGTGCTGGTGCTGATTGGACTGGCATCACTGAAAATACGCTAAAGAGTGCTCGCAAAAGAGGGTTCTTTGGTTTTTTTGAACAATGAGTGGGTAACGGGGTTGTGAATAACAGCGTTAATAGTCAGGAGCTGATTGGCTCCAGCTGTAATCGGGTGATTATCGGTCTTGGTAAGACTGGGTTATCCTGTGCCCGTTATCTTTATAGTCAGGGCTTGCCTTTCAAAATTATTGATACAAGGGAGAATCCTCCCGGCGAAGAAGAGTGCCGCCAGAAATTTCCGGATGTGCCCTTACATACGGGTGGCTTCAATGAGTCCTGGTTAATGGCGGCTGATGAACTGGTGGTTAGCCCGGGTATTGCCCTGGCAGAACCGGTGATTGCCAATGCCATTGAAAACGGTGCAACAGCGATTGGTGATATTGAGCTGTTTTGCCGGGCGGTTAATAGGGAATCACCGCAGAAACCAGTGGTTGCCATTACCGGATCTAATGGCAAAAGCACCGTTACCACGCTGGTGGGTGAAATGGTCGCCCGGGCCGGTTTAATCCCGGGAGTCGGGGGGAATATCGGTACCCCGGTTCTGGAGTTGTTGGGTGATGACACTATTGATGTCTACGTTCTGGAGCTGTCCAGCTTTCAACTGGAAACTACGTATAGTTTACGAGCAACGGCAGCCACTGTGCTGAACCTCAGTCCGGACCATATGGATCGATATCCGACACTGGCTGACTATCACCAGGCTAAACAAGGTATTTACCGGGGCTGTGCGACGGCTGTCTTTAACCGGGACGATCCGCTTACCTCGCCTTTATTACCGGTGACTGCCGGAGCGATTACTTTTACCAGCGGGTTTCCGGATCTGGGGCAGATGGGATTGCTTTCTGATGATGATGGTATCTGGCTGAGCAAGGGGCTGGAAAAACAGATTAATACCCGTCAGATGAAGCTGAGAGGGCGTCATAATTATTTGAATGCACTGGCAGCATTGGCTCTTGGTGAAGCGATTGGACTTGATGTGGAAGCCATGCATGATGCAATCAAAGATTTCCCCGGACTGAAGCACCGTTGTCAGTGGCTGGGTGAGTATGAAGGTGTTGCCTGGTTTAACGACTCCAAGGCGACCAACGTTGGCGCTGCGATCGCTGCCATTGAAGGTCTTGGAGAAGGGCTTGAAGGCCGCATTGTTTTAATCGCCGGTGGCGATGGCAAGGGTGCTGATTTTACCGATTTAAAACCGGCAATAGACCGATATGTCAGCCATCTGGTGTTGATTGGAAGAGATGGGCCTGCCATCGAACAGGCGGTAGAAGGAAGTGCGGAGATTCATAAAGCCAGTAGTCTGGAAGACGCGGTAAGTCTGGCTGCTGAGTTGGCGGAAAAAGGTGATGTTGTGTTGCTGGCACCGGCCTGTGCCAGCTTTGATATGTTCAACAGCTTTGAGCATCGGGGTGACCGATTTGCTGAGCTGGTCAATGGTTTGATTTTATGCTGAAACGGGTCCGCCAAGGCTTTCTTCACAGAACTCGTAGTGAGAGCGAGCCATCAGAACAGGATGCATCGACAGTGTACCGTGTCGATATGGTTCTGCTGGGTGCCGTGCTGGCTCTGCTGGCCATTGGTCTGGTCATGGTAGGTTCGGCATCCATGGATGTTTCCAGCGCGACATTTGGTGATCCGTTGAGAGTGGTTCTTAAACAGTTTCTGTTTATGGGGGCTGGGCTGTTTGTCATGGGGCTGATGATGCTTTTGCCCATCAGTCGGATTCAGCAAATGAGCTGGGTTGGACTACTGGTTGCATTTTTCCTGCTGATTGTTGTTCTGGTGGTAGGCCGGGAAATCAATGGCAGTGTCCGCTGGATTCCACTGGGCTTCTTCAATCTTCAGGCTTCGGAAGTTGCCAAGCTTTGTGTTGTGATATATCTGGCGGGATACCTGGTTCGTCACCTGGAAGAGGTGCGTACCCAATGGAGTGGCTTTATCAAACCGATGTTGGTGATGACAGGGTTAGCCTTGCTCCTTCTTGCAGAGCCTGACCTTGGAGCACTGGTCGTGCTGACCGTTGCAGTAATGGGCATGATTTTTATGGCCGGTGCCCGGTTTCATCAGTTTCTCGTTATGATTTCCGGGGTCATTATCCTGATTGGTCTGATGATTTGGATGGAACCTTATCGGATGGCCCGTATTACATCGTATATGGATCCCTGGGCTAATGCTTTTGGCAGTGGTTATCAATTGACTCAGGCATTGATTGCCTTTGGCCGTGGAGCCTGGTTTGGAGAAGGTTTGGGAAACAGTATCCAGAAACTTTTTTACCTGCCTGAGGCTCATACGGATTTCGTTTTTGCTGTTTTGGCGGAAGAATTCGGTCTTGTGGGTTCGCTGTTAATACTCGGATTGTTTCTGTTTGTTGCCTGGCGATCTTTGCAGCTGGGTTCGAGATCTGAAGACAAAGGGTTGCTGTTTCATGGATTTGTTGCCTACGGGATAGCGTTGTTGTTTGCCAGTCAGGCGTTGATCAATATTGGCGTGAATACCGGCCTGCTGCCCACTAAGGGTTTGGCTTTACCACTGATCAGTTATGGTGGCAGTAGTTTGATTGTTAACTGTCTGGCTTTTGGTATTTTGCTGCGAATTGATTTTGAGCGGCGGCAGGCCGTGGCTGTTGAAGTTAAGCCGGTGGCAGGGCGCAAGGCTGTTTCCGGGCTCAAGGCTACAGAGAATACTGTTGAAAAAAAATTTAGTGGATCTGCCGGAGGTAGTAATCATGGCTGAACAGACAGCTACTCAAGCGCCTTTGGTGGTTATAATGGCGGGCGGAACCGGCGGGCATATTTTCCCCGGTCTGGCTACTGCACAGGGTTTGATAAAACAGGGTTACCGTGTTCATTGGCTGGGTACTCCCGGAAGTATGGAGGCTGAGCTGGTTCCTAAACACGGTATTGATATCAGCTTTATCCCGGTCACCGGATTGCGGGGAAAAGGGCTGGGTTTTCTGTTGAAAGCACCCTGGCGCCTGATGGTTTCACTGGTTAAAGCCATTCGGGTATTGAGAACCCATAAACCGGTGTGTGTTGTCGGTATGGGCGGATATGTGACAGGTCCCGGTGGTGTTGCTGCGCGGTTGCTGGGTATTCCATTGGTGGTTCATGAGCAGAACGCCATTGCGGGTTTGACCAATAAACTGCTGGCCAGGATTGCTACCCGGGTGCTTGAAGCGTTTCCGGGGACTTTTGTCAGAGTCTCGGCCAGTGTAGCTAAAAAAGCCCTGTTAACCGGGAATCCGGTGCGGCCGGATATCGTGGCTGTTCCCGCCTGTAAGCCCCGCTCACCTTTGCGCTTGCTAGTGGTTGGTGGGAGTCGTGGTGCTTTGGCAATCAACGAATTGACTCCGCAGGTGTTGAAGAAATGTGGTGGCCGGGTGGAAGTCTGGCATCAAACAGGCAAGGGAACCCTGGATCAGAGCAAAGATATTTATCAGCAGCTTGGGGTTTCTGGTCGGGTAGAACCTTTTATTGATGATATGGCCCGGGCTTATGAGTGGGCTGACCTGGTACTCTGCCGGTCGGGCGCATTAACCATCGCCGAGCTGGCAGCGGCAGGAAAGCCAGGAATCCTGATACCATTTCCCCATGCGGTGGATGATCATCAGACCGTTAACGGGCATTACCTGGTGGACAGAGGTGCTGCCCTGATGGTTCAGCAAAAAGATTTGGACGTAGACAGTTTGACAAACATGATTCTGGAGCTGGCGGATAATCCGGACCGGCTTGAAGTAATGGCCTTATCAGCAAAATCTGCCAGCCTGCCACAGGCCACAGATGATGTGGTTCGATACTGCCTTGACGCGGCTGGACAGGAGGCCTCCTATGCCTGATTTAAAGAGTCGTATACCTGTTGTGGCAGTGCCAGAGATGAGGCGAATCCGCAAAATTCATTTTGTCGGTATCGGTGGTTCTGGCATGTGTGGTATTGCCGAGGTGCTGCTGAACCAGGGTTATGAGATTTCCGGCTCAGATATTCGGGCGTCGGCAGTAACCGAGCGTCTGGAACAGATGGGTGCTGAGGTCTTTATCGGGCATCAGGCTGAGAACGTAACCAATGCGGATGTGGTTGTTACTTCCACGGCGGTAGCTGGTAATAACCCTGAAGTTGTTGCTGCCGAGAGTCGTCGTTTACCTATTGTACCTCGTGCCCAGATGCTGGCAGAGTTGATGCGTTATCGGCATGGTATTGCGGTGGCTGGAACTCATGGTAAAACCACCACGACCAGCCTGCTTGCATCGGTACTGGGATTCAGTGGTATGGATCCAACGTTTGTTATTGGTGGACGGCTCAACTCTGCTGGCACCAATGCAAAACTGGGTGGGAGTCGTTACCTGGTGGCTGAAGCGGATGAGTCGGATGCCTCTTTTCTTCACTTGCAACCGATGGTCTCAATTGTCACCAATATCGATGCAGACCATATGTCCACCTATGACGGTGACTTTGGCAAGCTGAAAAAGACGTTTATCGAGTTTTTACATAATCTGCCTTTTTATGGTGTTGCTATTGTCTGTATTGACTGCCCTGTGGTCCGGGAACTGTTGCCGGAAATTAAGCGACAGGTGATCACTTATGGCTTCAGTGAAGATGCGGACTATCAGGCTGTGAATGTTCGCCAGCAGGGTATGAAAACCACATTTGGCATGGTTCGTCGTGTCCCGGTGGATGCTGAAAAAGGCCCTGTTACCGTCGAACTTGCGATTCCTGGTCGTCATAACGTATTGAATGCGCTTGCAGCCTTTGCCACTGCTTCAGATGAGGGTGTGCCGGATCAGGTGGTTGCTGAAGGTTTGAGCCGTTTCGATGGTGTGGGTCGTCGCTTCCAGGTGCTGGGAGATTTCAATACGGGTGTCGGTGAAGTGATGCTGGTGGATGACTATGGCCACCATCCAACGGAAGTGGATGCAACGATTAAAGCGGTTCGTGATGGCTGGGGTGATAAACGACTGGTGATGATTTATCAGCCCCATCGTTTTTCAAGAACCCGTGACTTGTATGAAGACTTTGTCGATGTTCTCTCCAGGGTTGATGTCCTCCTGTTGATGGAAGTCTACCCTGCTGGCGAGGAACCCATTGCCGGAGCAGACAGCCGGTCCCTGTGTCGAAGTATTCGTCAGCGGGGGGTGGTTGACCCGATTTTTATTGCCCGGCCTGAAGAAGTGGAGTCGGTGCTGGCGGATGTACTTCAGAATGGCGACCTGCTTTTGACCCAGGGCGCTGGAGATATTGCTGCCCTGACGCTCAGGCTTGCCCAGAGTGAGCTGGCACTGGTTGCTGATGCCAGGCGGTAAAAAATGGCTACGAAATTAATAGAAAAGGGATACAGTGCATGAAGTACGACCGGAGTTGTGATCATTTTGATCCAAAGACTTTTGGAAAGGTCGCTGTACTTTTTGGTGGTAACTCCGCAGAAAGGGAAGTGAGTTTGACCAGTGGCGAGCGAATTTATGCTTCGCTGACCCGGCAGGGCGTAAAATGCCAGTTAATTGATACCTGCGAAAATGTGGTTGAGCAGCTTCAGGCGTACCGTCCGGATTATGCCTTTATTGCCCTGCATGGTCGGGGTGGTGAAGATGGCACCATGCAGGGACTGTTGGAAACCATAGGGATTCCATACTCCGGTAGTGGTGTGATGGCATCGGCACTGGCAATGGATAAGTATCGTTGTAAGCTGTTGTGGCAATCCATTGGTTTGCCAACTCCAGAGTTTGCCCTGGTGATGGGGTCGGATAACCTTGAGCATGCCGAGTCCTTGCTGCCTGCCTTTGTTAAGCCGAGTCTGGAAGGTTCCAGCGTCGGTGTGGCGCGGGTAGATCGCAGAGAAGATCTGGAGGCTGCCTGTGAACGTGCCGGTGAGCATAATGGTCCGGTACTGGTTGAGTCCTTCATTGATGGTCCTGAGTTCACCGTAGGTGTGCTCAATGGGCAGGCGCTTCCGGTTATTAAAATTGAGGCGGAAGGTGAGTTCTATGATTACCAGGCCAAGTATTTGTCTGATAATACCCGCTACACAATTCCCTGTGGGCTTGCTGCAGTGAAAGAGCAGGAACTTCAGGCGCTGGCCTTGACGGCATTTGAAGCTCTGGATTGCTCTGGCTGGGGACGTGTTGATTTTATGCAGGACCAGCAGGGTCGGTTCTGGTTGCTGGAAGTCAATACAATTCCAGGCATGACAGATCATAGTCTGGTGCCAATGGCTGCTGCGGATGCCGGGCTTTCTTTCGATGAGCTGGTGGTTGAAATACTGAAGACGGCGGATGTCAGATAAAGCAGGGTTTTCAGTTTCTGCGAGTCGCCCCGGAGCTTTGCGTGGAGCGTCTCGAAGGGATTCTCTAATAGAGAGTCGAATAGGGAGTGGAAAAAGTAGAAGACTGCCGCCCTGGAAAAGCGTATTACAGATAGTGATTTCTCTTTTCCTGTTGGCAGCGTTGGTGGTTTCAGCCCCCTGGCTGATGAACTGGATTAACCAGCCGATATCACGGGTGGAAGTTCATTCGGCTTTTGAGTATTTGTCCAGGGAGCAGGTTGAGAAAGAGTTGCAGCCGCTTTTGCAGGCGCGTTTTTTTTCTCTGGACCTGAAACAGATGCAGGCAGTGCTTCTGGAGATGCCATGGGTAAAGGAAGCTTCTGTTCGACGACACTGGCCTGATAGTGTTCAGGTGAGCCTGGAAGAGCAGGAGCCGGTAGCCAGATGGGGACGTACTCACCTTATCAGTAATGAGGGTGAGGTGTTTACTCCGGAAGATATTGCTGATTTTTCAGCAATGCCGGTTCTTGCCGGTGCTGAAGAGTCAGCCACTGAAGTTATGCAGCAGTATCTGGCCATTAGCCAGTTGCTGAGGCCCATGGGGCTCAGGCTGAAAACGTTGAAACGAAGTGGAAGTAGCTCATGGCGCTTTACCGTCGGGCATGTTGAGGTCAATATTGGCCGGGACCGACGGATGGAAAGGTTGCAGCGCTTTGTGCGGCTATACCATGCCAGACTTGAGTCTCGCTGGCAGGAGGTAGAGCGTGTGGATTTACGATATTTAAACGGTGCTTCGGTTGCCTGGAGTCAGACTTCTGGCAAAAAAAACCAGGCAGGCTCAGATTTATGATGGATAGAGAAGTTTGGGAAGATTGATGCCATGACAGCGGCAGATAATGGAAGATTGATCGTTGGGTTGGATATAGGCACTTCAAAAGTAGTGGCTGTTGTTGGAGAACTCAACGCTGAAGGTGACATTGAGGTTATCGGCATTGGCTCGCATATTTCCCGTGGGCTCAAGCGTGGCGTCGTGGTCAATATAGACTCTACCGTCCATGCCATTAAGAGGGCTGTTGAAGAGGCCGAGCTTATGGCTGGCTGCCAGATCCATTCGGTCTATGCAGGTATTGCCGGCAACCATATCAAGAGTCTTAACTCCCATGGTATCGTCGCGATACGTGAGCGAGAAGTGAATGGTGCCGATATGGATCGCGTGATTGATGCAGCCCAGGCGGTTGCTATTCCCGCAGATCAGCGCATTCTTCATATCCTCCCGCAGGAATATGCCATTGATAATCAGGAGGGGATAAAAGAACCTCATGGTATGTCTGGCGTCAGGCTTGAGGCGAAAGTACATTTGGTGACCTGTGCCGTGAACGCCGCGCAGAATATCGAAAACTGCATCCGCCGCTGTGGCCTGGAGGTGGATGATATTATTCTTGAGCAATTGGCCTCCAGCTATTCGGTTCTTTCAGAAGATGAGAAGGAACTGGGTGTCTGCATGGTTGATATTGGTGGAGGTACTACCGATATCGCCATCTTTACCGATGGGGCTATACGTCATACGGCGGTTATTCCTATTGCCGGAGACCAGGTGACCAATGATATCGCCATGGCATTACGGACGCCTACGCAGAATGCGGAAGATATAAAGATTAAGTACGCCTGTGCCCTGACGCAGCTGGCGGGTGCTGATGAAACCATTAAGGTTCCCAGTGTTGGTGACCGGCCAGCCAGGGAGCTTTCCAGACAGGCGCTGGCAGAGGTTGTTGAACCTCGTTATGACGAGCTGTTTACGTTGATTAATGCAGAGATCAGACGCAGTGGTTTTGAGGACCTGATTCCGGCAGGGATTGTGCTGACCGGAGGTACCTCCAAAATTGAGGGCGCGATAGAGTTGGCGGAAGAGATTTTCCATATGCCTGTCCGTCTTGGCCTGCCTCAGGCAGTAAAAGGGCTAAGTGATATTGTTAGTGACCCTATCTATTCGACAGGGGTTGGCCTGCTTCATTACGGCCAGAAGATGCAGAAAGAAGGGTTGAAGAGAACGATTGCCAGTAAGTCTCAGGATATGGGGCTGATTGACAGGATGAAGAGCTGGTTTCAGAATTTTTGATGCTTTTGTTGATGCTTTTGTTGATGCTTTTTTTGATGCTTTTGTTGTCAAAAGTGGCAGGAAAAATTCAGTAACGGTATTGGTAACAATTTGTTAGATTAAGAGTGATAAAAAGGAGATGGCCATGTTTGAACTGGTGGATAACGTACCGCAGGAAGCGGTCATCAAAGTCATCGGCGTCGGTGGCGGCGGTGGTAATGCAGTGTGTCATATGCTGAAAAGTCAGCTGGAAGGTGTTGAGTTTGTTTGTGCCAATACCGATGCCCAGGCGCTGAAAAAGCAGCATATACAGGCTCACACTCATCTGCAGCTGGGTGCATCGATCACCCGGGGGCTGGGTGCAGGAGCTAATCCGGATGTTGGCCGCGAGGCCGCCATGGAAGACCGTGAGCGTATTGCTGAACTGCTCAAGGGTGCGGATATGGTTTTCATTGCTGCCGGTATGGGTGGAGGAACCGGAACCGGCGCTGCGCCTGTTGTAGCTCAGGTGGCTCGTGAACTGGGAGCACTGACGGTAGCGGTGGTAACCAAACCGTTCGGGTTTGAAGGCAAGCGCAGAATGATGATTGCTGAAGAAGGTCTGAAAGAACTTCAGGAACACGTTGACTCGCTGATCACCATCCCTAACGAAAAATTATTGCCAGTGTTAGGCAGTGATGTCAGCCTGCTGAATGCTTTTGGTGCTGCCAATGATGTCCTGCTGGGTGCTGTTCAGGGAATTTCTGAGCTGATTACCCGCGATGGTCTTATCAACGTTGACTTTGCCGATGTTCGTACAGTGATGTCAGAAATGGGTATGGCAATGATGGGTACGGGTGTTGCCTCGGGTACCGGTCGTGCAGCAGAAGCCGCCGAAAAAGCGATTCGAAGCCCGCTGCTGGAAGATGTGGATCTTCAGGGCGCTAAAGGTGTTCTGGTTAACATCACTGCAGGCCTTGACTTTACCGTTGGTGAATACAATCAGGTCGGTGAAGTTGTTAGTCAGTTTGCGTCCAATGATGCTACGGTTGTCATTGGTACCGTTATTGATCCGGAGCTGACCGATGAACTTCGGGTTACTGTGGTTGCTACTGGTATTGGTGCCGGCATGGCTCCGAGAGAGCAACTCAAAGTGGTTGAAAAGTCAACCACAAAGAACAGCGATGGTTCTCTGAATCTTGCGGAACTTGATGTTTCACCCGTTATACGTAATGCGCGTCGGAGTGAAGGTGAAGCAGAGCAGAAACCAGAATCCAGAAGGTCTGTAGCTTCCAGTGATAATGTGGATTATCTTGATATTCCAGCATTCCTGAGGCGTCAGGCGGACTAATCAGAGCGTAAAAATGCGAACTTGTCTCATTTGTTACTTTTGTTACAATGTGGCGTTGCATCCAAATAATAGGGACCGTAAAGGTCGCGGAACAGCGTTATCATGATCAGACAGCGTACACTGAAAAATATTATTCGTGCTACGGGTGTGGGCCTTCACTCCGGTGAAAAGGTCTATCTCACCCTCAAGCCCGCTCCCGTAGATACCGGCATCATTTTCTGTCGAACAGATCTTGATCCGGTGGTAGAAATTCCTGCCCATGCATTGAATGTTGGGCAAACGACACTGTGCACCTCTCTGTATAAAGATGGGACCCGTATCGATACCGTTGAGCACTTGCTCTCAGCCATGGCTGGGTTGGGTATTGATAATGCTTATGTTGAAGTCAGTGCCCATGAAGTTCCCATTATGGATGGCAGTGCCGGTCCATTTGTATTCCTGTTGCAGTCGGCAGGTATTCAGGAGCAGAATGCGCCTAAAAAATTCATCCGCATCAAAGAGGAGATAACGGTTACTGATGGCGATAAGACGGCGACTTTCAAACCCTATGAAGGGTTTAAAGTAAGCTTTACTATCGACTTTGATCACCCTGTGTTCACAAGTCGTTCCCAGACAGCATCCATTGATTTCTCCAGTACCTCTTTTGTAAAGGAAGTCAGTCGGGCACGTACTTTCGGCTTCATGCGTGATGTAGAGTATCTTCGTTCCCAGAATCTTGCCCTGGGTGGCAGTGTTGACAACGTTATTGTGGTTGATGATTACCGTATTCTTAATGAAGATGGTCTTCGCTATCATGATGAGTTCGTCAAGCATAAAATGCTGGACGCCATTGGTGATCTTTACTTGCTGGGGCACAGTTTGATTGGCCAGTTTATCGGTCATAAATCTGGTCACGAGCTTAACAATAAGCTGGTTAGAACCTTACTGGCTAATGAGAAACTGTGGGAGACAGTCACTTTCGAAAATACAGAGGTTTCGCCAATTTCCTATCAGAAGCCTGTTGCGGTTATCGCTTGATCACTGATTTTTGAGTAAATGCTGATCTGAGACGTGATTTTTTGCGAGGCTGAGTGTTTTTAGTCTTGATTCAGGCCACTTTGTAGTGGCCTTTTTTGTGCCTGGAAGAAAGTGAGTCGTCTCTATTTTCGATTTTCTGTAGCCTGTAAATAATTCTGTACTCGAACCTTTGTCCTGTAGTGTTTTTTGACGTCATGTTGGATAGCGTTGTTAGTATTCAAAAATAGTGTTTTATAACGATATAATTAGCAATAGGGTTTCTCTCTTTATTGCGGGCAGGATGTAGCTGAGTGTGACTCTGAAGGGCTACAATCCGGCCTCGGCTTCTGTGTTTTGCAAGCTCCGGTAATAAAATAGTGGAGATGTGCTGTTGGTTTAGCGTTAAGGGCTGCTAATGAAAATCATTGTTGTTAACCAGAATCATTCTCGAACCCGAGCCTATTCCAGTAGTGGGAAGGGCGTGGGAATTATATTGTGCTGTGCTTTTTTGCTATCCATGGCAATGGGTGGAGGCGCTACCTATGCCTGGCTTACCAATAGTCAGCAACAGATGCTGACGCAGGAAGGGCTGAAGAACTGGAAGCAGGTGCTGGATGCCCAGCAACAGGATCTTGGGCTGGTCCGGCAGCAGGCAGAGGACCAGCTTGATGCCGTGATGCTCAGGCTGGCGGAGCTTCAGGGGCGTATGACCCGGCTTGATGCTCTTGGAGAACGCCTGACGGTCAAAGGAAAACTGGATGATGGAGAGTTTGACTTCAGTGAGGTGCCAGCATTAGGTGGCCCTCAGGAACTGTCCGAAGTCGATACTGCTTACCGTAAAGTGGGCCTTCTTGATGCCATAGATCAGTTGGCTGCCCAGATTGACAATCGTGAGCAGCAACTGGATTTGCTGGATAATCTTATCTCTAACAGAACCCTTCATGATGATGCATTTCTAGCCGGCTTGCCGGTCAGGAAAGGCTGGCTTTCTTCACGATATGGTCGTCGCACAGACCCTTTTACTGGCAAAGGGGCCTGGCATAATGGTGTCGATTTTGCCGGTAAACGCAGTTCAGACATTATATCTGTTGCTGCCGGTGTTGTTGTCTGGTCGGGTCCTCGCTCTGGCTTTGGACTTCTGGTTGAAGTAAACCATGGAAATAGTTATCTCACTCGGTATGCTCATAACGAAGAAAGTCTGGTTAAAGTGGGCGATATTGTTTCCAGAGGGCAGGCTATTGCAAAAATGGGTAGCTCAGGGCGCTCAACCGGGCCTCATGTGCATTTTGAGGTTTTGAAAAATGGAAAGCCTCAAGATCCATCGAGATACATTTATAGGGCCAGTAAATAAGAGGCTGTTTTTTCTTTATCTGATATTTTACTGATGTTACGTGCTACTACCACATGCAGTATTTTGTCTGAATGATCAATTTTTGTGTCTGATAGTAAACGACAATGATAGAGTGAGTTATGTTGTTGGTACTTAGGATTTGTCCGTTAATAATTTCCCTGTTTTTCTCATCACAGAGGACACAGAGAAAAGATTTGCTTTATTCTTCCGTGTCCTTTGTGGTGAAAGAGGACGTTATTTCGGAGCAGTGCCTATAGGCAAAATGTGGAAATTATTTCAGGAGAAAATTCCTTAGGGTCGACATAAAGCTACCTCAAATCGGCTGACAATAGATATCAACGCACTCTGGCAAGAGAGGAGGGGAGAGGTTTATAAACCGTAGGTCGGGTATCCTTCGAAATAGATATTGTAGCTTGTCTTTTTAGCTATAAGCTTTAGCGTGGATAAAAAGTTCCGTGTGTCGTCTCTTAAACTTTATTCGAATCTAACACCGGCACCGAGACGGTAGATGATCTGTTACCTGAAGCGTTTGCCGTGGTTCGCGAAGCGGACAAGCATATTATGGGTATGTCCCATTTTGATGTTCAGATGATTGGTGGCATGACCTTGTACGAAGATCATATTCATTTTTATGGATGCCATTGCTTTAATTCTCCTTGTTTTTATTTCCTTTATTTCTCAACTTCTTATTGATTTGTATTAATAAAATATTTTTTATAGGAAAAAAAATATTTTATGGGAACTTATCTCTCATTTTTTTCTCTAAGACCATTGTTCAATTTCTAAAATATAAATAAAACAGTCAAGGGAATATCATGTCAGGCTTGATTACTAATACTTTTGTTAACCGGTCAACTGCTCAGGAACAACCGGCTATGAGTCATTCACCAAGTCTCGGGGATGCTGTAGTCAAGGGAGCCAAACATATTCACCAAACCACTAAAAAGGCGGTAGATGACCAAGCCTTCGGGATGCTCAGCATTATCCGCTGGGGAAAGCGGATTGTCAGTAAATGCGGTTTCCTGGGTTATCCTCTCGTACTCCTGGTCAGTCCGTTTTTAGTTCCAGCCTCCATTATTTATGATGGTTGCAGAGGTATCACTCTACTTTGCAGAAAGATTGCCAAAATTGAAACGACGGTAGAAAAACTCCTGCCCAGAACTGATCAGCACGTAACGGATGTTGAGCTGCTGCTGAAAGAAAAGACAGCATCAGACTACGCATTTCAGGCTCAGGATGAGCAGTTCAGGGCCGGGAAAGAGCAGTCAGATCAGCTGGTGAACCAGCTACAGTGGAAAAATGACCAGTTAGGCCAGCAGAACGATCAGCTGCAGCAGGAGTGGGTTGACTACCATCACTATCACCAAAACCGCTGGCAACAAGATAAAGCGGATTTAAGAACGCGCGCCGAAAATTCTGAACAGAGGGTATCTGAACTGACCCTGAAACTGGGGCAGCTTAAGAGCACCAGGGATAAAGAAGTCCAGGAGTATCAATTAGAAAAAGATCGTTTATTAGCTGATCTGGATAAAAAAGATGATGATGCAAACAGTTAGGGCGCAAGGTTGTGGAAGCTGAAAATGCGTTCCGTAAAGAGAAATTACAGCAACACTCAAAAGGAGTAGTGCTGCTACGTAGCATTCAAGAGCTGGAGCTGGCGGTAAAGAATGGTCAGCAGGAAAAAACAGAGCTTCAAGAAGAAAAAGATAAATTAATCGAAAGATTAAGTGCTCTTGAGGAGGGTTATGCAGCAAGGTCTCAAGAATACTTGAACACCATTAATAATTACCAAACTCAATGGAAAAATCTGCAAAAAAGTGACCTGGATCAAAAGGTCCAATTAATAAGGATGTTTGATCAAACTCAGCTTGGGGGTATCCAGGGTCAAGAGACAGTTTTAACACTGAAGGAGATCTTTGGACAGCTGAAAGATCAATTTTCCCGGGATAGGCAATATTTTGATAATCATACAAAGGATCTTAAAACTGAACAGAAACAGCTTGAAATCCGTATAAATAATCTGAACCAGGAATATCAGGGTCTTCAGCAAGAAAAAAAGGACATTGAAGAAGAACTTCATAAGCAGGAAGAAGTTGCACGTGCGGTATTGCAAAAAAAGGATCAACAATACCTGGGTACTGAAAATGAGTACAAAAAAAAATTGGCAGAGCTGAAAAGAATATCCGGAAAAACTGAAAGC
>NZ_JAVRMB020000317.1:0-5532 GCF_031844845.1 Endozoicomonas sp. | reverse complement strand
CCCGCCTTCGAGGGTGTCGCAAAAGGGCAAAACACCCCCCCGACTGTCACCCTCGCGAAGGCGATTGTCGCAAAACCCTCCTCGCTCCCACGCTCTGCGTGGTAGCGCCAGAACCCAACCACAGACACGATTCCTGTGGTTGGCTATGCATTCCCACGCAGAGCGTGGGAACGAGGTTCCTGGTGGGTTTTGCGACAGCCTCCTTCGCGGGGATGACAGTCGCCTTCGCGAGAATGACGGAGGGCTGGTACTTTCTACAATGCCACTTCCTTACAAGAAAGAATCACATAGCCAACAGTTGCTGCTGAATTTCACGATCCAGAAGTACGACCCACTTATTGTAGTTTCGGTGTATATTATTTCCTTTGTGGTTGAGATTAGTACTATCCCTGTATTCGATACCATAGCCGGTCGCCGAGTAGGCAATATCAACCACCGCTTTATGGTCACGAACATCAACGGAAGCTGCAATCAGGCCAGGTTTCTCACTGACAACCCGCCAGCCCCGTTTGTTAATGGCCATCGTAATCGCTTTGCGGACATCCTGTTTGGAGGCGGCTACAACGCCTGGCAATGAGTCCACCGAAACATTGCGAATCGGTTGCGTAGCGTTACAGCCGGCCAACAACAATGAGAAAAAGACCATAGCCAATAAACGACGAAACATAGTTATACTTCCCATAATAGATATTGAAATTCAGCACCGAAACCATACCACTGACAATGAGCATTTCTCTACCCATAACCATTCTGAAACCGGGCGAACCACCTCAGGCAGCGGACACTTTGAATTCAGTACCGTGCTACCTGACCAGCCTTCTGGACATTCAGCAACACTACCGGCCTGATGAAAGTATTAAGCTGCTGTCACCGGAAGAGCTGACACAACTGGCGAAAATCACCCTCCCAAAGTCGAAAGCACGTTTTCTGGCAGGAAGATCATTCATCAAACACACCCTGGCACAATACCTGGAAATTCCTGCCGGGGACGTTCGCATTGAGACGGCTACCTACGGCAAACCGTATCAGCAACACCAGCCCAATCTCTTCTTTAATCTCTCACATACAGGAAATTGGTTTGCTCTTGCTATCAGTCGACATGGCGAAATCGGGATCGATATTGAGACACACAAGCCAAGAAAGAATCTTTCCAGCATGGCGCAACAAGTCTTCACAAAGGCTGAACAGCGATGGTTTAAAGCGCTTACAGGAAAGGAACAGGAAGCCATGTTCTATTCCCTCTGGTCACTGAAAGAAGCCATCCTGAAAGCGGAAGGGATTGGACTTAACCTGGCAATGAATCAGCTTGGTTTTTCCAGAGAATTTTCTGCATCCATATGGCCTGAAATGCTGGGCTCAGTGAAAAGCTGGCAGTGGCAGTGCGTTTCGGAGAAAAATCTGAGTCTATCTGTAGCAATAAAGCGTCACGCCCGGGTGAAAGTATAAATACGTGGCGTTAATAGTGCTCCCAGGCAATGAATTCACCGATCGCTCTATCGTGAATTGCCTCTGATCGGGAAATGATTAAAGGGCTGACCCCAAGGGGCAATATAGGAATTGTCCCGAAATAATTTCCGCATTTGACTGAGCCTTGTTAAGACCGTTGCCTACTACCCGCTGTCCGCAAAAGCAAAAGCGGCCCCGGCTTTTTCGGGCAACGGGCAGCGTTCGTTGAAATGGGGAAGTTATTAAAGGACAGTTCCATAGCCCTTTAATCCAGTAACGTTCCCGACAAATCTGCCCCGAAATCATACTGCCCCTCAATCAACAACTCACCCTCCTGATCGCCTTGCCCTTCCAGCACCCGATACAGTAAAGAATACGCGACACGCCACTGCCCAGAATCTCCCACCCGGAGAGTGACCGACTTGCTATTGAGCCGAATCACATTGCCAGAGTGCTCAATGCCATGTTTATCTTTAAAACCGAGCAGATCCCCCACAGAGATAGCATGTTGGCTCAACCCTTTTTGAGCCTCATGATTTACGCGAATATCCGCACCTTCAATATTGAGCATGTAATAGGGCACATTCCAGCGCTTGCCATCGGTAAAATCCTGAACCAGCGCCCGCTTCTGATTCAGCCGTAATAGTTCACAGTCGCGAAGCAAGTTACTGCTGCTGTCAAAA
Organism: Endozoicomonas sp.; assembly: GCF_031844845.1. Lineage (GTDB taxonomy): Bacteria > Pseudomonadota > Gammaproteobacteria > Pseudomonadales > Endozoicomonadaceae > Endozoicomonas. The sequence continues at coordinate 3,403 of NZ_JAVRMB020000317.1, read as the reverse complement.
TAACTGAGCTTCTGACCTACCGTCAGCGCGGCCTTGATCCTGCGGATACGCTCCGGAGACTCTAGCTCGCGACTGATCATGGCATTGAGCCGGAACAGATCAAAGGTACTGGCCCGGTTCAATGCCTCCAACAGCTGGGCATAATCCATAGACGGTTTGGCAGGCGGGTTATTCTCATTCATGGGGTTACGGTTACTCTATACATTCAAAAATAATCAGTTTGGGTTTATTTTTTGTGAGGGGCTTAACCGGCTGGATACCGGCCTCACAAGCTTTCTGATAAACCGCTTATGCGTAACGCTCACGGTTATCGCAGTTATTGGCAAGCCCCTGTTCGTTCAGCCAGCGCAGCAATGGCCTGGGTTTCACAATAATCTTAACGAACGGCTGATTCCGTTTCTGACAATCGGCCTGGTAATCCCCGGCACCTTCCAGCCACTGTTCCCATGTCTTTTTGTTTGAAGGGTCTTCTTCACAGGTGCGGCCAACCTCATTAAACTCTTTTCGGCTGCGATACCAGGTATAAAGAATGGTCGCGGATTGCATTGCCAAAACATTCCCATAGAGCAATTTCAATGGGATAAAACAGGTAGAAAAAGCAACTGTAGTATGGCCCTGATCATCTATCGCGCCCCTCAACCAACAATGCCGTTCTGATCAAAAACAATACCCCTGATCGACCCAGTAATGCCAGTCTGCAATGGCTTCTGCAGTATCTTCATTAACTTCATTGCTGACCAGGTCAAGCTGGGATAACGGCACCGCAAAAGAGCGTCCCTCCCATTGAATCTATACCAGCATGGTTGAGTCGCAGTAATTCTGATCAGCCATTGCCGTCACTTCCACCCGCTCCTTCTCTTTCAGAAGCGAAACCGACAACACCTTAATACACTCCGCCTCAAAAGGAAAAGCCAGCCGATCACCCAGATAACAGTGCCAGCTGGTACATCGTTCATCTTCGTCGTAGCAATCCACCACGATTTCATCTTCAATCCGGTTTTCTCGTACAGGGTCTGTTTGGGTAGCCATACCAACAACTCATCAATGAAATCGGAGCCCGCTTTTAGTGAACCACTTCCCCGACAAATCGATCCCTGCCTGTCCAGTAAGGACAAACCGGGCAAGACTCACCTTCGGGATAATCAATGCCTTCTTCATGGGGACAGCCAATAATCTGCTCCACCATTAAAACCGTCTTTACCTGATGACCTTCAACAACATTCAGCACCTCTGCCAGAACAGACTCAGAATGCCGAATATCAGTGATTGAAAACCATTTCTCCAAAATGATGGGATCCGCGCCTTCATAAGTGATGACACCGCACACCAGTTTAGTGGCTAATTGATAATCCGGACCATAAAAAGAAAGAGTCTCAACAGGAAAATGTACGACAAGCGAGTGGATCAGTTGATGAGATATATGGAGGAAACCGGGGATATTGAGACATTTAGAGAGAAGATTACGAGGATGATGGCGGAGCCGCCTGCGGATGAGGCGGTGGAGAGGGTGCGGGATGCTTCGTTTTTTGGCCGGTTGATGGGGGTTTTCAGACAGTGACACCTACGCATCTCCACCACATCACCCCCTGATTTCTGACAAGAGGTCAGGATGGTTATCGAGTATTTGAAACAGTTTTATCAAAGAAAGCGGGGGTTTGGTTTTGCCCTTCTCATAGCGGGAGAAGGCATTGACTCCGCCGCCAAAAATTTCACCGGCTTCTTTTTGATCAAGTAATAACTTTCTCCGAACACCTACAATAAAATCCGGGTCAACAATCGCTGCATTCACCTGCTTGTTAAATGCCAGCATCTCTGCACTAACCCTTTCAGACTCAGATAAATCAAGTACTACCTCACCACAGACAGGACAGTAATCACCCGTCACTGCCGCGATATCGATACTTTCTCCTTTATAGGTATAAGGCAGATCACGGGTATCGTGCACCAGATCGGCCTTAGAACAGTCTGGACATTTCATTGTTATAACTCCTTAAAAGATACGACGAGTACACCATCAGTCACCGTCAGCTTTAAATAGACTTCCCCCGCAGAGGTGACCGGCTTATAGACATCTTGCCAAACCTTGTGGTCGGCATAAGTAGTCATACTTTTGTAAAAGTCTTTGTTGGTCAGCAACAGCACAGCCTTAATAATATCATTGGAATCAAAGCCCAAAGCAGCCGCTCCAGAGAGCGCACTTCCGGTAAACCGGACTTTATCCGCTTCAACCAGCGACTTGATGATTGAAAGCTTACGGTGAGGCGTTCTCTTTTCCATAACGTAAAATTAACCTATCAGGTTAATTTTGACAAGATTTTAAGGAACTTTCTAGCAAGATCTGTGCAACAAATGGCGGTAATTGCCAATATTAGGACAAACTCTCTATAAAGGAGTCAATGTATGGCCACACAATATTTCGCTGCCCGATCCGATCATGGTATGTGTTACCCGCAGGGAATAAATGGGACGAATAAATGGGACAGCCTCGAATGTACGGTCAAAGCCCTGGAGCCGGTCATTCGCCCGTTCTTCAAATGCCGGCATTGTGGTGAACCCATGAAACATATTGCCTTCCATTTTATGAAACCCACCTGAGCCATTGAAACGGAAATAAACACCGCCATTCACAATACATGGAGGAACGTTAGTTGCTCCAAAGTTAGTGCCTTTCAGTCAGTAACATCGATATTTTTAATTGCTCTGGTTGTAACGACATACTTCTGCCGTTTTTTTACATAAATGAACTTTTCGAGGAAATGGGCGCTTAGTATTAGTTAAATCTACACCATAAAAGCAGTTTCCCATGCAGTAGTAGGTATACAGACTGTTTTTCAATTGGTGTATACACCGAAAGCAATACCCCAAACAAAAACCACTGTGTAAGCCTTTAATACCAAGGGTTAATCAGGAAAAGATCATTAGAATTGCAGATAAATCCACCTTGTCTAGGGTACTTTTTGGTACTGGAAATAAGGGCGCATACCCCCTACTAAGTAGACAGTAAGCGCCAAAACAGGGAACAGGAAGGGAACAGGACATCCATAGGGAACCACAGGGACCACAGGGAACAGGACATCCATAAATTCCAGGGAACAGGACATCCATAAATTCCGGACAGGCAGGGAACAGGACATCCATAAATTCCGGACAGGGAACAGGACAGGGAACAGGACATCCATAAATTCCTATCCGTATAAATTGAACCAACGTTTTACTTAAGCTTTCGCCCCGGACAGGGAACAGGACATCCAAACGAGACGGACAGGAACAGGACATCCATAAATTCCTATCCGTATAAATTGAACCAAGGGACAGGAACAGGACATCCATAAATTCCTATCCGAATGACAGGAACAGGACATCCATAAATTCCTATCCGTATAAATTGAACCAACGTTTTACT
>NZ_JAVRMB020000316.1:0-8292 GCF_031844845.1 Endozoicomonas sp. | reverse complement strand
GCGGGCAGCGCTCTTAAGGACGATTCCTTAATTGTGACTCTTAATTGTGAGCATGCAGCTCATCATTCAGCTCAATGGCTGATTTGTTGGTAAGGCATTCCAGCGATCCAGTCAGGGAGTTTCTACGGAACAGCAGGTCAGATTTACCGGCCAGGTCTCCCGCTTTCACCACTTCCACCAGATTTTTCTGATCATCAAGCACCTGAACCTTGCTGGCAGCTGTGAGGTAAAGCCCGGCTTCAATAATGCAGCGGTCGCCCAGTGGAATGCCAAGGCCGGCATTAGCGCCGATCAGGCAGTTTTCACCGACGGAGATTACAATATTGTTACCGCCGGAGAGCGTTCCCATGGTACTGCAGCCACCACCAAGGTCGGAGCCTTCACCCACCATAACCCCCGCAGAAACACGGCCTTCAATCATGCTTTTGCCTTCGGTACCGGCATTGAAGTTAATAAAGCCTTCATGCATCACCGTAGTGCCTTCACCGACATAGGCTCCCAGGCGAACTCTTGCGGTATGGGCAATACGAATACCCGCAGGTACCACGTAGTCCGTCATTTTCGGGAATTTATCGACGGAATTGACGCTCAGAACACGGCCTTCGGCACGGGCCTTCAGCTGGCGAGCGGGGAGTTCTTCCAGGTCAATGGCTCCTTCACTGGTCCAGGCAACGTTTGGCAAGAGAGGGAAAATACCCTGCAGGTTAACGCCATGAGGTTTGACCAGACGATGAGAAAGCAGGTGGAGCTTGAGGTAGGCTTCCGGTGTGCTGGCAGGCGCATCATCGGTTTCCAGAATAGTGATGACCCGTGGCTGTTTACTCTCTTCAAGACTGCGGGTAATGGTGGCCAGTTCGGTCTGTTTGATATCCACAAACAGATCTTCCAGGGCATGCAGTGTTTTGCTATCAAGCTCGATAAACTCGTTGCCGCCAGTGTAGTTAACCAGCCTGGCAATGCTGTCTAACAGCTCAGGCTCTGGATTAAGAACAGGGCTGGGATAAAATACCTCCAGCCATTGGTCTTTCTCGTTCTTGCTGCCAATACCAATGGCCAGGCTGAAATGCTGCTTACTCATTTATCATTCCTTCAATTTACTAGGTCGTTATAAAAGCAGGTCGCTGTATTCTTGTTCGGAAAATCCCAGCAACTTTTGGCTGCCCGTATCCAGTAAAGGGCGCCTGATCATGGCAGGTTGTTCCAGCATAAGGATGATTGCACGCTCAGCATTGATTGCTGACTTCTCTTCTTCAGGGAGTTTCCGCCAGGTCGTTCCCCGACGGTTCAGCAACGCTTCCCAGCCCAGCTCTTTTGTCCAGGCTTCAAGTATGCCTGGTTCAAGACCATTCTTTCTGTAGTCATGGAAGCGGTATTCAATACCGACATTGTCCAGCCAGCGCCGGGCTTTTTTAATGGTGTCGCAGTTGGGTATACCGTATATCGTTAAGGTGACCACATTGTCTCCTTTATTCGTGCAGGTCATAATTTAAGCCAGAATGGATTGGTGATAGCTGCACAAAATGAGCAAAGCTTACCTGTTTCCGGCGGGGTTTGCCTAGTACATGGTTTCATTGAAATTGACCGGTGACGCAGGTTGGGTCGAGCGAATGCGAGCCCCAACACAAACCCTCAGCAGCAAAAAACAATCCGCAAAAAAACGGCACCGGCAATTCAGACTGTCAATATTTAACGGCTGTTTATGGGGGGGCGGCGAGATTTGTTGGGGCTCGCTCCGCTCGACCCAACCTGCATGTCAAACCCATTGAAACCATGTATCAGGTTGAGAACTCATGGCAGTTTGGTTTCGGTTTTCTGTTTTTGACCCGGAGATAGCGCTGTTCTCAGTAGTTCAACACGGCGCCGGTTAGCACCGAAATCATAATATCCGCTGCGAGAGGAAGAACGAACATCAACCCTGCCGTCAGGTCGGATAATCAGTATCAAATCATCCTTGAACTTAAGCCAGGGAGTGGTAAAAACAGTAATGACAATCTGGTCATTACTGCTGATGATCTCTGTATTGGGCCAATTCTGCAAAGTGGTTACCAGTTTATCTTTAATTTGAGAAGTCTCTGAACCCTCAAAGTAGAACGGTAAAATACCCCGTTTGCCTGAAACCAGGCTGCTGACACAGTTTGGGCTCTCGGGACAGGGGAGCTCGGCTGAGTCAGCCTGTACCTTCGTGTTCATCATTAGCGGAAGTACGAACAGGCATAGGATCGCGGATTTTTTCACTGTTCCTGGTTCCTTGCGTCTGAGGGGGGAGTCTATGCCAGTCATGGGATAACGGCATCTGCAACGGCTTGTGAAGTGAGTATAAACAGAATTTTCATGGGAGGAACCTCTGTTGACACACTAACTGCCCAGCGTGTTCAAAAGACGGCGATCTGTAAACCCGGAAGGCTATTTAAATCCCTTTGTAAACAGGCCGATACATCTATGAATATGGGTTCTTGCAGACCGGCCATAGTGACGGTTAGAACTATAAATTATGGAAAAATATGGGATTCATGGTTTGAATCAGTTGCAGGTATCAGAGCATCAATGCTCTTTTTCTGGTAAATCTGGCCGGTGTAAAGATTTGGCTGAATCGGGAAGCCAGTTTTGTTTCTGGCATGATCCTGATGTGGATAAAACCGGCGAAGACGTAAAAGAAAGGCTTGAAGAGAGGGCGAAAAATGGTCAGCCCATGGACGGATTTATTCTTCGTAAGGCCAATCTTGATAATGTGGATCTGGTGAATCACTGCAGTAATAAGCCATTTCAATTGATCAACAGTGACCTGAGTCGTGCCAGCCTTCACAAAGCACACCTTTATCGAATTGATCTATCGGGATCCCGTCTGTTAAAAGCCAACCTTTCCCATGCAAACCTGCACAGGGCTAATCTTTCCGGGTGTAATTTGCTGGGTGTTAATCTGAAAAACAGCCTGTTGGATCATGTCTGTTGGGGAGACAAGCTGTTTCAGGAGAAAGAGGCAGAGGCGAATCCGGAAAATGCGGCGGCCATGTATGAAGAGGCGGAAGAGTCGGCAAGAAATATACGGCGTCATTGTGAACAGCAGGGGATGGTGGCGACGGCGGGTCATTTTTTTTATCGGGAAAGGGTTTTCCACCGGCTGCAGATGCCAAAATATTCCCGGCAGCGGTTGTTATCCCTGGTGGTGGATCTGATCAGTGGCTATGGCGAGTCACCGTTGCGTGTGGTGATGTTTTCCCTTGGGTTGATTTTTGTCTGTTCATTTCTTTATCTGCTGACGGGGATACAGGATGGAGACACCATTGTTCGTTTTAATGACAGTGCAGGGTTAGTCCAAAACCTGTTTTACTGGCTCGACTGTTTGTATTTTAGTGTGGTGACGTTTACCACATTGGGATATGGCGACTTAACGCCTCTTGGGGTGTCCCGAATTATTGCTGCCAGTGAAGCTTTTACCGGCAGCTTTTCCCTGGCTCTGTTCGTGGTGCTTTTTGTTAAGAAAATGATTCGCTAAGAAAAAAGACCGCTTCCCGCTTCCCGCTTCCCGCTGTCCGTAAAAGCCCGTTTTATCTTTGCCTTGAAAGAAAGTTGCCACGGAGTCACAAAGGCACGGAGAAAAGAAAAAGCTTTTCTTCTGTGTTCTCCGTGTCTCTGTGGTGAAATCTTTTATGGCAGGAGGTGACGAATAATCGTCACGGACATTGGTTAAGAAAATGATTCGCCAGGAAAAAAAGATCGCTTACCGCCACCCGTAAAAGCCCGTCTTATCTTTCTCGGGCAGCGGGCAGCGGGAAACGGGCAGCGGATGTAAGGGGAGAATCAATTATCGGTGGCATAAGCATCTGCCTCATCAGGATCGCAGCTAATGGCGGCATGAGGCTGTCCCTGTAATAGCTGTTTAAATTGTTCCCTCTGAAGATGAATCAGTTCACGATGGTTGCCACCCTGAAAGTAAAGGTCCTGAACGGCATTGAGTTCATCATCCCAGCAGGTTTTCATTCCGTAAGCGATACCCATGGCAGGTACTGCGCCCATCTCACAGTCCGGGAATAGTTCCTCAAGGCTATGCTCGGTGACAAGATGAAGGTGACGGTTCAGCTTGGTGTTGATCCAGCGCAGCATCAACTTGTTCATTGAAGGGACTATAGCCATTACATAGCCCGCATCGTCCTGAAGAACGATGGCTTTTGCCATGTTTTTAACAGGAACACAGGCGACATGTGCGGTATTGAGTGCGCGGTCTGAATAAGGGTGGCTGACGACTTCATAATCTACCTGGTTATGGTTCAGAAAAGCCTGGAGTTTTGGAGCGATAGACATCAGACACTCTCACTGAAAATACATTGGACAGTTGTTTTATAAAGTCTATACGCAATTTGTTGAAATATTGTCCAATATGCGATGGTTTTTAAGTTAATAGAGTATTAAGAATTATTTTTTCAGATCGTTTTTAAGTTTACAGGCTTTGGCTTTCTCGACGAGCGACTTTTCTGTAAGCGAAAATGTTATCCCGCGTCAAAGTGATGCTTTTTTGCACTCTTCTGTTGGTAGCGTTATCCTTCGCGGCTTTAATAAGCTAATGGCTTTCAATTGGCTCATGGCTGTTCAACTAACCAATTCAATCTCTGGTTTTTAAATAGAGCCTGTGGGACAGAATGATGATGACAAGAATGAAAAAACTCCTTTCGGCAGGAGCATTAACCTGTCTACCAACTGTTGCACTGGCTGGCGAGAATGTGCTGGGTGTGACATCAAGTCCACTTGCCTGGGTCTGTATCGCTATTTTTGTGATTGCCTACTGCCTGGTTATGGCGGAAGAGCCGCTTCATCTACGTAAGTCCAAGCCGGTCATTATGGCTGCGGGAATCATCTGGGCGCTTATTGCCTTTCTTGCCGCACAGCAAGGTGTTTCCCATGTAGAGCTGAAAAAGGCTGTTATGCATGATCTTGAAGAGTATGCGGCGATGTTCCTCTTTCTGCTGGTAGCCATGACTTATATTAACGCCATGGAAGACCGGCAGGTGTTTGCCACGCTCCGAAGCTGGTTGATCAGCAAGGGCTTTAATTACCGTAGTCTCTTCTGGATTACTGGCGTCATGGCATTCTTTATTTCCCCGGTGGCCGACAACCTGACCACTGCATTATTAATGGGTGCAGTGATTATGGCCGTGGGTGAGGGCAGCCCAAAATTTATTACCCTGGCCATGATCAATGTGGTGGTGGCTGCCAACGCGGGTGGTGCATTCAGCCCCTTTGGTGATATTACCACGCTGATGGTCTGGCAGGCGGGCAAGCTTGAGTTTTTCGAGTTCTTCAGCCTGTTTTTGCCGTCAGTGGTCAATTATCTGGTACCTGCCGTGATCATGAGCTTTTTCATTGATCAGGGTCAGCCGGCAGGTGTCAAGGTAGAGAGCACCATCCTCCATGGTGGTCTTATGATCTGCTTACTTTTTCTGGTCACGATTTTCCTGGCCGTCAGTTTTGAAAAGGCACTGGGTTTGCCACCCTTTATGGGGATGATGACCGGGCTTGCGCTGCTGATGTTCTATACCTGGTTTATGAAAATTCAGGGGCTGACCAGTCACCCGGGGATGACCACAGGGCTATGGACCCATGATACGGAAATCGATGTTTTCCAGAAAATTGCCCGTGCGGAGTGGGATACCCTGCTGTTCTTCTTCGGGGTGATTTTCTCGGTGGGAGGCCTTCGCTACCTGGGTTATCTCGATCTGGCCTCGGAAGCCATGTATGCAGATCTTGGTGCAACATGGACTAATATTATTGCCGGTTTAATTTCTGCCGTGGTGGATAATATTCCGGTGATGTTTGCCATTCTGGGAATGGATGCTGAAATGGACAGTTTTCAGTGGTTGTTGGTTACCTTAACGGCCGGTGTGGGGGGCAGCCTGCTGTCCATTGGCTCGGCAGCGGGTGTTGCGATGATGGGCGCTTCGAAAGGCGGCTATACCTTTATGACTCACCTTCGGTGGAGTTGGGCTATTGCGCTGGGATACGTAGCCAGTATCTGGGTTCATTTTCTGGTTAACGGTTAGTACATGGTTTCATTGAAATTGACCGGTGGCGTAGGTTGGGTCGAGCGAATGCGAGCCCCAACACAAACCCTCAACAGCAAAAAAACTATCCGCAAAAAAAACGGCACCGGCAATTCAGACGGTAAATAATTAACTGCTGTTTATGGGGGGGGCGAGATTTGTTGGGGCTCGCTCCGCTCGACCCAACCTACGTGTCAAACTCATTGAAACCAGGTGCCAGAAACCCTGATTCCTATCTTTATTCGACTAAAATCGCCAGGTCCGCTGAAGGGTTTGAAAATCAAGCCCTTCGTTAGCGTTGTTCAGGTAGCATTTGAGTAGAAGTAAGGGAAGTGGCATTGTAGAAAGTACCCGCTATCTCGAAAGAGATTTTTGGAACCACGAAGGACACGAAGAGCACTAAGGTTTTTGAAAAGATTGCTTCGTGGCCTTAGTGTCCTTCGTGGTTCCAGTGCTTCTGCTATTTTCGCGCCAGCCTCGAAGGCGGGAACCTACCACCAGCAGTGGATCCCCGCCCGCGCGGGAATGACGATAGTACGCGGGGATGACGATGGTATATTCTTAATCACAGCTTCCCTAAGTGGTCTTGCCCGCGGCTTTAGTAGCTGCTGTTTACGCTTAACAACCAAGGTTACCCCTGACTATGCAAAACTTTCTATCAAGCTGAAGGCTCATTTCCGGTTGATGGTTAATCTTTACCGGGTGGGAGTCGAATTCACTGGATTTCAACGAATGATTTCAGCTCATAGAACCCCCCACATTCTCAGGCTTAGCCTGTTGCAAGAAAGACATGACCCCGGGTTTCGGGGTTGCTATTTGGTGAAGGCGGGATTGTGAATCAAAACTTCGGTGATGAATTAGAGGTGTTAATCTGATTCATCATTCGGTCACTGTCAGGTTAGATCGTTAGTTATATTATATACTTCATATCTGCCAGGATTTTCGACCTCTTGGATAGAAAAACTCACTATCCAAAATAGTAAAATCATTTTCATTTTTAATTCTTAGAGAAGTAAAATGATTTTTGTCAAAGTGGGATGGAAGAGTCTTGGTTAATTGCTTTTTTAGTAAGTTTATTGCTTCTGATTCGCACTTTTCATAAAGCTTTGAAAGATTGTTTTTCTCTTTTAATAACGCTGCCATTTGTAATGCCTTCATTGTCATTGCAAAATCAAACAAATCCACTAAGTGTAAATATTTATTATCTTTAGTGTTATTTAGCTCTAGCCTTTTTCCATATTGAAGACCAGACTGAGTGACCGACTTCTCGACTGTAGTTTTATCGGCCTCGAACCATTCATATTTTTTAAGATTCTCGCAATGATCCTGGTAATGTTCTTGTGCATTAGTCAGAACATTATCCCTCGTCAACGACTTGGCCTTTATAAATGTTTTCCGCACTTCTTTTAATACTTGTTCATCCACGTCAGACATGAATTTGATGAGCCGATCCAGTTGTGATTCGGCATTACCTAAAAGATCAGGATGGTTTTTAAAATAATCAAATTCATCAATGGACTCTTCAAATTTAGAGGTATCGAGTAACTGCTTATATTTAGCCCCAGTTGTTATATCAACAGTTTTATCAACAGTTTTATCAGGCTGTGGCTGTAGAGGCGAATCCATAAAATCTGCCAGTTCTTTTTGAGCAGTTACATTCGTTTTAACTCCTTTTTTTTCTGTTACTTCTGTTGTGTTGGTTGTGCAGATCACGAAAGTTTTATACTCGGCCATCTCTATATCACTGTCGTCCTGATTGTTGTCTGGCACTATTTCTGCAGTGTGGTTGATGTGGTTGGCTATCGTTGTGTTAGTCGCACTTCTAGCTCCCCCCGCATACATTGAATTCCTTGGGGAAGGGAGCTTTACATGCCCAGGGTTGCGGGGTTTTACAGAATTACCTGCATGAGAACATTTTGTCCGGGATTCTGTATGAGCAGGCAGGGATGTTGGAACAGTCGTTGCGTTACCGGCAACAGTTCCGGCAACAGTTCCGGCAACAGTTGGTACAGTCATATAGATCCATCCTTTAAGTTAAGTAGATGATCCATTATCCAGCAGAAGCTAAGGGCTAAGGGCTAAGGACTAAGGGCTAAGCAGAAGCTAATTATTATCAGACTAAGTAGTTGATCATTTGTATTGCAATATTTCTGACCAGTAAGTTAGCAATAAGTTCCAAGTCTTGGAGTTTAAGGGTGAATAAGCTTTATTCCCACAACTTCACGCGTCCAGCAATAAGGCTAATCTGCCCGTAGGACAA
>NZ_JAVRMB020000315.1:0-3430 GCF_031844845.1 Endozoicomonas sp. | reverse complement strand
CGGAGTGGGTGGCGGTGTAACATCACCTTCCATCAGATACATAATGCCCCGAAGGCGAGTACGAGCATGTTCCAGATCGGCAAAGCTGGCGTTATGCCACCAGTCCAGCTCCCGTAGCTGATTTATAATCTCACCCTGCTGCTGTACCTGTGCCAGATGGGGTGGTAGCTGATCCAGCTTCTGAACGATAATCGACCACTGTTTTTCCAGCCCGCCTTTGTTGGTATAGAGCGCGGTTTGAGCGGTGATCATATCCAGATCAAAACGCATGGCGTTCCCCTGGCCACGAACATCCACCCACTGCATTAATGGCCCGATCTCATCTAACAGTTGTTGCTGAGTCTGGGGGGCAAACTGTTCCAGTACTTTCTGGTCATTCAGCCGGGCGCGGGTCTGCCACTTTTCCTGTACGGCAATGGATTTTTCATCCAGTGCTTCCACCTGCGCCTGTAACTGTTTGGCAATAATGGTCAGACTGCCCTGTTCAAACTTCTTCTGGGCAGCTTTGGCCAGCTCTATCCAGGCTTCCAGTCGTTTTTGCGCAAGAGGTTTACCAGTGGTGGGTGTGGCTTCGGGTGGTTCCTGCTCAAAGTATTCAAAGTTGCCCCAGTGGTCGAAGATGCGGAACTTCTTTTTATCCTGACCGGGGCCAAACAGATCTTTACACAGTCGAGTTCCCCGGCCAATCATCTGCCAGAATTTCACCTTGGACTTTACGGGCTTGGCAAAGACCAGGTTCACTACTTCAGGAACATCGATGCCGGTATCCAGCATATCCACCGAAATAGCGATGGTCAGTGTTTTGTTGGAACTGAGGTCGCCGCCTTTGAAGTCTTCGATCAGTTGCTCTGCCCTTGGATCATAGTGATCAATCACCTGACAGAACTTACCGGCAAACTGCGGGTACATTTCATCGAAAACACTTTGCAGCACCACCGCATGTTTGTGGTTGCGGGCAAAGACAATGGTTTTACCGGGAAGCTGTTCGTCCTGGTCACGAATACCGTGTTCCATCAGGTTGCGGATAATGGCCCGGTTGGTATCCCGGTTGAAGATCGCCTTGTCGATGGCTTTGGCATCAAACTCCAGGGTATTCGGATCGATGCCCTGCTCTTCCAGCTGGGCAATCTGCTCATCACTGATGTTGTCTTTTTTAATGCCTTCCCGCAGAAACTGGGTGGTGTGGGTTATCACCTCGAATGGCGTCAGGTGTTCGTCGTTTATTGCCGCTTCCAGTGAATATTCATAGGTGGGTACGCGTCCTTCACAACCAAACAGACCATAGGTAGTGTGGCCGATCATATCCACCGGTGTCGCCGTCAAACCTACCTGAAGGGCATCGAAATATTTGAACAGGTCACCGTAGACGTTATAGATGGAGCGGTGGGATTCATCCGCAATGATCAGGTCAAAATAGCCCACATCGTACCGGTCCATAATGTTCATCATGCCCGGGTAGATGGAGATGAAGATGCGGGAGGTATCCTGGTACTTTTTATCGCTACGACCCACGACATAAATGGGGTCGCTGACAAATTCATTGAAGGCATTTCGTGCCTGTTTGCGCAGCTCTTTACGGTCACAGAGAAACAGTACCCGTTTAGCCCAGCGTGCATCCAGCAGTCGTTTGGACAGGGCAATGGCGACACGGGTTTTACCGGTGCCTGTGGCCTGAACAATCAACGCCCGACGGTGTTTATCTGTGAACCGTTCACCGACACGGGCAATGCTTTCCAGCTGATACAGACGACCGGCAATTTTGGTATCAACAGGCACTTCCGCCAATGGTCGGCAACTGGCGCGTTGTTGTACCAGGTAAGCCAGACTTTCCAGACTGTAAAAGCCAAACAGTTTTCTTGGTGGATAGTTTCGGGCCGGGTGTTCATCCCAGATATAGATGTCATAACCATTGGTGTAGAAAATGACGGGCGCTGACCATACTGTTTTTCCAGCCAGTCAGCATAAAGCCGGGCTTGAGTACGCCCTTTTTCCGCTGATACCCGGGTTCGTTTAGCTTCTACCACAGCCAACGGTTTGCCATTGTTATCCCAGAGGACATAATCCGCATAGCCATCACCACTTGGGGTCGGCTGCTCTTTAACCGGATGCTCCTGAGTAACCTGAGCGGTATCTTTTACCTCTTCCGCCACATCCCAACCGGCAGCGATCAGGCGGGAATCGATAAGACGACGACGGGTTTCTGCCTCATCCAGCTCCAGAATGTTAGCGGCCTGCTCATTCTTCTGCCGCAGGGTTTCCATTCGCTGCTGAAATTCATCCGCCTTCTCTTTCTGTAACTGCAGCTCACGAAGAATGCCCATCTCGCGCTGTTGTGCTGCTTCCAACTCTTGTTTGGCTTTTTCCAGCTCCGCCTGTTTTTTCAGGAGTTCTTTGGCACTGAGGATGGTTTTGCTGCCACCGGCGGGAGGCTCCGGCAGTTGGAACTTATCCATATCATCCGCATGGCCATTGCCATAACGAAGGTAGATCCATGCCCCAATAATAAAAGCTTCTTTCAGCAACCACTGGGCATCCGTTGGTTTAATCGGGTCACCATGAGCCGCCCGGTTGCCATGAATGCGCAGGGCGTCCATCTTCATCAGAATGGCTTCGGGAATGGTACTTTGAAAGGTATCGGCCTTGATCAGGTCATACAGGCTGGAACGATAGCCCTCTGGCAGACGCTCCTGACGATAGAGCCAGCGTACGATCAACTCCAGATAATTACGGAGCTTAACCAGACAAACATCCGGATCGGTGTGGACAAATTCTTCTGCTTTAACGCCGAGATTAGCCAGTTCTGGCCAGTGGCTGCGGAGCATTTCAAAGTTCAGGGATTTTTCCATGAATGACCATCTTATAATCAGTGTGTCGGCCTGACAGGGGCATCGTAGTTAAACGACAAATCATGCATTCTATCCATAAGAGGGCTGCCGGTTCCATACCGTGAGGTGCTATTGATGGTGGTGATGAATATTATATGAAGAGTGGGATACCCGTATGTCGGTTTTTTTACGGGCAATTTTTTTTAGCGGGCTTTGGCAGGTGAAGGTCAGAAATAACGCCGTGTTTTATCTATCCCCCCTCATGAAACACTTGCTGATTTAAGCCACCAACTGCGCATGTGAAACCCTACGACTACCAATCGGGCAGGTACGGGACTCAATGTCCAGCATACGGGGTAACTCCCCCCCCCTTGCTAATTACCCGGCAATAGATTTGAATCCGGATAAACAGTAATATCAGTGTCGGGTAGATCGTCAGCCTCAGGGCCGAATATCTGGATAAAGTTAACACTGGTTTCCTCACCGGCTTTCTGCTGGTAGTCACCATCCATCTTGTTCAGTTCGGCAATAGCAGCTGTCGCAGCCCTTGGATTTCTCATCCGCAGTTCACCCTCATCACCTGCCACCGGATCACTACAGAACTG
>NZ_JAVRMB020000314.1:0-11988 GCF_031844845.1 Endozoicomonas sp. | reverse complement strand
AGATGTGTATAAGAGACAGGTCTTCAGCCAATGACTGGATGAATAAGATTAAGTTGTTTGTAGATAAAAAAGACGCTGTCAAAGGAATAATTAAAGAGTTTGGCGAGAAAGGTGATAGTGGTCTTGATGGTTTGATTGGTCAGATAAAGGAAAAAAACAAAGTCGATTTGACAAAGTCTGTTGTGGGGTGATTGATGCCGCCCTAAAGGACAGGGTTTCCCGCACAAATTGATGAAAGCGTTTAATCCGTAACCCGGAAATGCCAGATGCTCTTGCGCTTTTTTTCGGACAACGGCGTCCCTTAATAGTGGAACCGGCAGGCAGCAATCACAAGATTCTTCTCCGTTACCTGATAGACAAGCCTGTGCTCATCGCTGACCCGGCGGGACCAGAAACCTTGCCAGTTTCCTTTCAGTGGCTCCGGCTTGCCCATCCCTGAAAAAGGCTCACGCAGACATTCTGTGATTAAGCGATTGATGCGTTTAAGGGTTTTCCTGTCTTGCTCCTGCCAGTAAAGATAATCATCCCAGGCATTTTTTGACCAGCAGAGTAAACGAAGGGATTCACTCATCATCCAGCCCTTTTTCAAGGATCTGGCCTTTTTTTATCTGTTCAATGGATTCGTTCAAGTGCTTTGCATTATTAGGGGAAGACATCAAATGCAGGGTTTCCATAATGCTGTTGTAGCTATCCAGGGACATAACCACAGCATCTTCCCCATCCCGCCGGTGGATAATAGTATGTTTGGCATCATTCACTACCTGATCCAGAACGGCCTTGAGATTGTTGCGAGCCTCAGAATAAGAGATGACATTCATAACCAGTACCAGTTGTTCAATTAATTGGACAAGTATAGCTGGGATAGGAGAATGTTGTCCGTTTCCCGTTTCCCGTTTCCCGTTTCCCGTTTCCCGCTTCCCGAAAAAGCCTGGTGTGCTTGTGCGTTCTGCCTCAGTCCTATGATCGTTGTGATAATGGATCAAACTTTGCCTGAGTGTGCGTGCGTTGCACGCTGGCTGTTTTGTTTGTGGTGGTGGGGGGATGCATTCCCACGTAAACGTGGGAACGAGGTGGAAAAACTGGAGGCGCTTGCGCTTTTACGGGCAGCGGGAGGCGGGCAACGGGAAGCGTTCCCTTAAGCCAGAAACTGCCCGATCAGGAAATAACCCACCAGGGTAATCAGAATAATCCCCATAATATTCAGGGCAAAACCAGCCTTCACCATATCTTTTATCTCCAGTTTTCCTGAACCAAAGACAATCGCGTTAGGTGGCGTGGCTACCGGCATCATAAAGGCGAAACTACAGGCCAGTGCAGCCGGTGCAGCCAGCATGATCGGGTCAATACCCAGCGTAACACCCAGGGCACCCATCAAAGGCAGAAAGCCGGCAGCAGTTGCCGTATTACTGGTCAGCTCGGTAAGGAAGGTAATGATGGTCACCACAAAGGCAACCACCAGAAGAATTGGCAGGCCATTGGCGATACTCATGGCTTCAGCGACCCAGCTGGCGAGGCCTGTACTTTTGATTTGCGCTGCCAGGGTGAGACCACCACCAAACAGCATCAGTACGCCCCAGGGGATGTCCCGGGCTTTCTCCCAGGACATCACATAAACCCGTTTATCCTGTTTAACCGGAATAATAAACAGGCTGATGGTGGCAGCGATGGCGATGATAGTGTCTGACAGCCCCGGAATATAATCCTTCAGGAAGGGTCTTAGAATCCAGCACAGGGCAGTTACCGTAAAGATCACCGCCACGGTTTTTTCACCCCGGCTCATTGGGCCGAGTTTTTCCAGTTGCTGGTTGAAAAGGCCTCTGGCTTCAGGGTTTTCTTCTTTGGAAAGCTTAAACCCAAAACGTGTCAGCCAGACCCAGGTCACGATCAGCATCAGCAGGCTCATGGGCAGACCCACCATCATCCACTGGGCAAAACCCACTTCCATGTTGTAGTTTTCTGAGAGGAAAGCGGCCAGCAATGCATTGGGCGGTGTGCCGATCAGTGTGGCTAATCCTCCGATACTGGCACTGTAGGCAATGGCCAGCAGCAGGGCTTTGCCAAAGGCCTGATTTTCAGCCTCATTTTTACCACTGATCATGGACGCAACGGATAAACCAATGGGCAGCATCATAACGCTGGTAGCAGTATTGGACACCCACATACTGAGAAAAGCGGTAGCAATCATGAAACCGGCGATCTGGCGGTCTGGCCGAACCCCGGTTTTCAGCATGATGTTTAATGCGATACGTTTATGCAGGTTCCAGCGTTCCATGGCCATGCCCAGCATGAAACCGCCAAAGAACAGGTAGATCGTCGGGTGGGCATAAGGCGCAGTGACTTCTTTGATGCTGGCAATACCCAGAAGAGGCACTATCATCATGGGTAATAAAGAGGTGACGGGAATGGGGACTACTTCCGATACCCACCAGATGGCCATCATAGTAGCCACACCCACCATATACCAAGCATGCAGCTCCATACCCGAGGGTGGGGGAACAATCAGGGTGAGCAGTAAGACCAGTGGTCCTGCAAGCAGGGAAAGCCAGTAGAGCGCACCGGGTGAAGATCGTTTAAAGGCTATATTTTTTTTAGTCACAATACCAGATCCATTACGGTTTATACGCATAGTGTCTTTTATTTGCCGCCTTACTGATATTGATATGGATCAATAGTGTGTTTTTTTTTTGAACAAGCGTGTCTGGTTGTTGATTAATTACAGGGGTATGCACAAAAAGCCTGCAGATTGAGATCTAACAATTATATTTAAGAGTCAGGACTCAACTTAAATCTTAGGATGAAGGGATATATTATTATGGACGTTTCAGCAAACTCTTTTCTTACTGAAGCTTCAGCTCAACGCAGTTCTCAGGATGTAGGAGTAAATAAAGCAGTCAGGAAGGGACGTCATGGGATTCATCAGGTTTTATCTGTTGACCCTTTTTTAACTGGCAATAGCGTTTGTTATGAATTTAAGGTGCGTTCTGGCTTATATTCGATTGGCTTCCGATTGGTAACGCAACTTCCGGAGAATTCCGGGGTGGCAGAAGGTTGGGATGACAGGTCGGATAAGGTCAATGTTAAAAGTTCAGTGAAACCGGCGGGTTATCCTGAGGGCAATGAATTAGAGTGGGACCCGTTCATGCCTCTAAAGCCTGCAGTATCCAGTGTAGATAGTGATTCAAGCGCCACCGATTCTTTGAACAGATACTTGGCGTCTTTACCCTTGGCCGGGAATAAGAATCCCCATGCTGTTTTCGAAAATACAAGTAGCTTGAATAGTACTTCAGTCTCTTTCGGATTCCCGGAGGTTTTAACCGAAAGCTTAAATGTTGATAAGTACATGACCCTTTGCTTTTTAGACAACAGCCAGGACTTGTGTGGGCTGGAAGCAGGAAAATATATGATTTCATCTGGTCATGAACTTACCGGCGACTCCCATAGATATTCAGGATTTTTTCTGCGTCAGATTCCATTCGATACCTATTCGGCACGAGGTAGTGCAGTCTCCGGCCAAAGCGAATTATCGTTGACGAATACACTTTCCTCAAGTACTGAATCAGTGGGCGTTAATACAGCCGGATGCATCGACTCCACCTTTTCTTTGAACAGCTTGTTAACCAATTCATCCATACCCGCTGAGCAGGAGAACTGTACTGATTGCGAAAGTACAGGCTGCCCGAATAGTGCTTCAAACTATTCCGGGTTCTCGGAGGTTTCAAGCGGAGCTTACAGTGCCGGTACCCGCTCTGTTGTAGTTGACAGTAGAGATTCTGGCAAAAAACGAAAATCGTCATTTTTTGGCTTCTTGAGAAATATCTTTGCATGTACCGGAGGTATCAGAGATGGGTCTTCCACTATTAAGTTAAACAGTAGCGCTGATGCCAGTTCTTTCCTAAGATATTCAGGATCTTTGAAAAGTCAGGCTTCTAGAGATAGCGGTGTGTCAGGATGTAGTTCATCAGGAGAGATCTCGTTACCCCACTCTTTAAACAGGTCGCCAACAGTCAATTCTTGTGCAGCCCCTGGTCTGTTTACTAATGGTCATAAAATCAGAACGATTGCCGGGAATATAAGCCATTCAACAGTCTCCAAAACTATATGTGACAGCCTTATCACTTATGATCAGAAAAATATTTCAGAGTGGTACAAAGAGGCATATTCAGATGGAAATAGGCTGATACATACTGTTGAAAGATTTATGTTGCAAACTTTTACCTACTGGTTAGGCTGGTGTGATAAGAGTGGTAATAATAAAAATCCTTTTTCAAAATCGGGTAAGAATTTGAATGAAAAGTTTCTTTTCTGGGTTGAAAATAATGCCGGAGCATTTGAGAGGATTGCTGAGGTTTCACAATTGCTCTCAAGTGTTAAAAGGGCGGTTGGTCAATGCATTGCAGAAAATAAAAAAACTATAGGTCCTGTTCAGCTCTATGAGATATTATCTTTTAATGAATCTAAAAAGAACGATCCAAAAGAAGAATCTGGCGCAGGAGGTGTAAATAATGTAACTGCTCAAAATTCACTGGCAGATTCAGCTTCAGCTTCTGGTTCTCTACAGCTCAGTGATTCCGGTGAGGATTTGCAGAAAATCTCAGGTTTGCCAGTGGTAAATGAGCAGTTACTAAATAATTGTTCTTCGGGGATTATTTTCAGTTTGTTAAAATTGAGTAAGCTTATTGATAGCATGGGGGATTCGGTGAAATACAAAACCAAGAAAAAAAAGATTATGAAGGAATTAAACAAACATACCATTGTGGAAAAACCGAAAGAGAGGTTGTCTCTGCTAAATGCCTGTATAAGTTATAATTTGGCGGTTGTTCTGATTGAGAGAGAATATAATCGTGCCGGTCTAAACCAATACGATCCAGCAAGACGCGTTGAAGGTGAGTTAGCGTGCAATACTGATTATTCACGCTTTGAAAGTGACGATCTGGAAGTTATTAATAGTCTGCTTAAGTTAATTGACGCCCTGGATCAAGAGGCTGGCAGCATTCTTCATCAATACAAAACCGAGCTCGATGGCCTGCCAAAAAAGTTACAGGATAAGAGTTTTGAAGAGAGAGTGTTGCACCTGCGTAAATCTGGGAAAGGGTATATCAGTGACCCGTTAAAAGGCATGAAGACAACATTGCTCTTGATACAGTCAGGCAGTAAGCAGAAGAATCCAGTTGATTATTTCGCTTGATTCTCTAAGTCAGGAGTGCGATAGCGAATGACCTATCGAGCTACATTCCCCGCCACATTCAGGGCATCCCAGGTGCGGGCAAACGGTGGTGCATAACAGAAGTCCATCATACCGAGGTCTTCTGTGGTCAGACCGCCTTTGATGGCAGCTACCAGTGCATCGACTCGCAATACCGCCCCCCTTCCGCCAGCAATCTGGCCACCCAGCAGTTTTTTGCTGGAAGATTCGTAGATCAGTTTCACCAGAATGTCGGACTGCCCGGGATAGTAGTTAGTGTGATCCTTATCCTTGATGACCACAGTCTGGTAGTCGATACCCTCATCTCTGGCTTCCCGTTCGCTGAGACCGACCCGACCTGCTTCCAGGCTCAACACTTTGACACAGGCTGCGCCGTAAGCACCGGGGAAATGTTTGTCTGACCCACCCATCACCTCACCGGCCAGGCGGCCCATTTTATTGGCATAGGTGGCCAGGGGAATCCATACCGGTTTGTTTAATTGGCCGTGGGGAACGGTGGCGCAGTCTCCGGCGGCAAAGATATTGGGAATACTGGTTCTGCCCTGATCATCGGTAACGATGGCACCATTGCCCAGCATCTCAAGACCAAGGTCACTGACCAGACGGGTATTGGGGCGCACTCCGGTACAGAGCACCACAAGGTCTGCCGGATACTGGCCTTTGTCAGTGGTTAATAGAAGTCGATGGTCGTCATCTTCTGAAAGGGACTGAACGGACTCCTGCCAGTGACACTTAATACCTGCTTTGTTGAGGGCTTCCATCACCCACTCCGCGACTTCCTGGTCGAAGGTTCCTGCCAATGGCCAGGGGGCACTTTCAATAATGCGGACATTCTTCCCCTGTCGTTCAAGTGCTTCTGCCATTTCAAGACCGATATAGCCGGCACCGATAATGGCAACCTCTTTGATCTCATGATTGCTGATGGCTTCTTTCAGAGTGATGCCATCGTTCATGGTTTTGACGCAGAAAACCCGACCATCCGTCAAGCCTTCTCTGAGACCCGGTACCGGTGGAACTACCGGTTCTGCGCCGGTAGCAATCAGCAACCGGTCATAGGGATGGTCAAAGTACTCGCCAGTAGACAGGTTGTGCACATGAACGATTTGTTCTTTAGCATTGATTTGTGTGACCTGATGCCGGGTACACACATCAATCCCCCTGGCGGCAAACTGTTCTGGTGAGAACTCTGACATTTCGCCGGCGTCTGAAAAGAAGTCACCGACATAATAGGGCAGGCCACAGGCGCCAAAAGAGATCACATCGGACTGTTCATAGACCGTAATAGTGGCATCTTTTGTCACCCGGCGGACTTTGGCCGCGGCACTCATGCCCGCGGCTTCGCCACCGATGATAACGATGCTGAGAGATTCAGAAGCCGTGGATTGATTCAGTTCATTTACACTCTTTTCAGAAGAAAAGCTTTCAGAAATAGCAGACATCAGGAAACCGTATCCATATCCAGGTCAAGGGAATCATTGCTGTTGAAGGTGTCCATATCCACCTCACCCATAACCCGACCACCCACAAAGCCGGTAGTAATGGCACCGCTAACGTTGACGGCAGTACGTCCCATATCAATTAAGGGTTCAATGGAGATCAGCAGGCCTGCCAGCTCAACGGGAAGGCCCAGGGCAGAAAGGACAATCAGCGCAGCAAAGGTTGCACCACCACCCACTCCGGCCACACCGAAGGAGCCAATGGCGATGGTAATAATCAGAGTGCCGATAAAGCTCAGGCTGGTAGGGTCAATGCCCACTGTTGGTGCAATCATAACTGCCAGCATGGCCGGGTAAATACCGGCACAG
Organism: Endozoicomonas sp.; assembly: GCF_031844845.1. Lineage (GTDB taxonomy): Bacteria > Pseudomonadota > Gammaproteobacteria > Pseudomonadales > Endozoicomonadaceae > Endozoicomonas. The sequence continues at coordinate 4,980 of NZ_JAVRMB020000314.1, read as the reverse complement.
CCATTTTGGCCAATGGTGGTGCCAAAAGACGCCGCAAAGTTGGCAACGCCTTCAGAAACGCCAAGACGCTGGGTCAGGGTCTGAATGGTCAGAGGCATGGTGCCTGCGCTGCTGCGAGAAGTGAAAGCGAAGGTCAGTACTGGCAGTATTTTCTTAATATACTGAATAGGGCTGGCACCGACCATGGTTACCATAATCAGGTGAACCACAAAGACGGCAATCAGTGCCGCGTAGGAAGCGATCACAAACTGAATCAGCTGCAGGATATCGGTGAAGTTACTGCCCGCTACCACCTTGGTCATCAGCGCAAGAATACCGAAGGGTGTCATCCGAAGTACCATGGTCACTATACGCATGACGATGGCATGAGCCACTTCAACGGCCCGTTCAAAACTACCGGCAATTTCAGGCTGTTTGCGATGCAGGCCAAGCACGGCGACACCAATAAAGGCAGAAAAAATCACCACACCGATAATGGATGTGCTGCGGGCACCGGTCATATCCAGGAACGGGTTGGCGGGGATCAGGCTGACCAGCATACCGGGGATTGACAGATCCTGCATGTGAGCAGCGGTGGATATCAAATGTTCACCCCGGGCTGTTTCACGAACACCGGAAGTAATCGCTTCAGCGGTGAGACCAAATCCCAGTGCTGCCAGGATACCGATAACCGCTGAGATGGTGACGGTAATCATCAGAAGCGCCAGAATCCAGCCACTGATTCGGCCCAGGGTGCCGGCGCCTTTCAGTTTCAGAATGGCTGAAATAACAGACACCATGACCAGTGGTACGATAATCATTTTCAACAGGGCAACATAACCGCTACCGACAATATTGAACCAGCTGATGGACTCGGTGAGTGTTTCGGAAGGGTAGCCATAAAATAGTTGCAGACAGGCACCGAAACCCACCCCCATACCCAGGGCAATAAATACCCTGCGGGTGAAAGGCATGTATTGTTTTTGAAAACGGTAGAGGACGCAAAGCAAACCCATCATGATAAAGAGATTGGCCAGTACTGCTAAAGACATGATTCTTATTCCCTTCCTGTTTTAAAAGGCGTTCCCAGTGAAGCCCACTTCTGGTTAGCAAAGAGTGGTTGGCAAGACGATATTCTCAATCCAGAGTGCCAGGTACTTTTGGTATTCAATGTTGTGTATTGAGACTACCAATCTGTGACATAAGTTCCGTTCGATTGCTCTGAGATCAGCGACCTGCTGAAGCCGGTCGCTATTATTCAATAAATTAATGGTTTGCGATAGCATGTTAACTCCCTGTTTTTTAGAATATTTTTTTGTAAGCACTATAGTTTTACGGAATAAAAACCGTTTATCTGTGGGTGTTTTGACAGGGCTGGCACTGGTCAAATTTTCATCTTGTTGGGGGGGGCAGAATCTTGGATTATTTTCTTGAATGTAGCTTTTTTATTCATTCATTCTGGATTCATTAACACAAAGACAGAGGCTTGACTAGAATGTGGTCTGTTTAAAAGGATGTTTGTGGGTATAAGGGATTAGAATAAACAGTTCTCTGAAATAGGATCTCATATGTCATGGATCGTTACTTGTCACATTATTGGCATCGGTCTCCTGTTGAATCTCTGAGTAAGCAACCCTCTCCTGAAGATGTTCCGCAAAACGCACGTTTGAGTTCCTCTGCTAATCTGCGTGTGGAAACCTGTTCTGGCGTGGCTCAGCTAAAAGTAGGTTCTGAGGGTCACATGAGTTCCTCTGCCCCTGAAAGAAGCCTTTGTGATTATAAATCCCGTCTGCTGTCTGTGGTTGCAATGCCAAGCCACATGGCAACCCCTATAGGTAAGATCATTCAAGTGGAAAGAATCATTGGTTCTGATTTCTTTCGAATACATAATAATGCTTATGCTGGTTATTCCCGTATTCCAGTGCTGGAAAATTTGTTTTCTGAGGCAAAGCGAGGTGAAAGGATTGTTTCAGTATCAGAGCTTATTAAGGATCGTGAGAAATATATTAATGATAAAATAGGCAACAAGGAAGAATATCAAAAAGAGGCTGGACAGCTCATTTACCTTTACCTTCACTTTTTATTATTGTTTCATGATTGTGGAACGGCAAATATTAAAGATTTTGCTCCCTATCTGGATGTAAAAAACGTGTTGGTTACGAATTGGGTATATCTGATCAAGCCAAAGTTACTTGCAGAAGCATCTTTTGAGCTTTGTAAAAAGGAACTTGGCCAGGATCTGCGATCTGAAACTGATGATAGCTGTGTCCAATTCGAAGTGGCTACTCGAAATTTGGAGGAGGAATCCACAACGAATTTTTTTCTTCCCAGTGAAACCGTTGGGGAAAGTTCAAAACCTGCAGTTTCTCCACCAAAAAATGAGAAATTTCGATTCGACCCCGACAAAGAAAAAATTCTGCTTGAAGGCTTTGCTGTGAAAATGGAAGATCTTAAAAGAAGTCATAAGAAAGAGCTTAAAAGTAATCATAAGAAAGAGCTTAAAAGTAATCATAAGAAAAAGGTTGAAAACAATCAGAAAGGGAGACCAACTTTCGCACATCCAACAATCGGCCTTCCAGGCCATTTACGAATTGATACCGCCTTTACTTATCAAAACCTGGTAAATATGCTGCTTGATTTTCTCGCTTTAAACTCAGGAAAAAAGTCAAGAATAGTTATGGAGTCTGTGCCAGAGTTGGTTGTGAGGTTTTTAAACAGGATATTTGTAGAGAGAGTATCCGTATCGGAAAACAGTTCTTCAAAGTCCAGAGAATCTTTGGAAGAAACAGGAGCAGGTTAGGGTATGAGTTAATGTTTCAAATTTTTAACATAAACTCCCTGCATCCGCTAATCAATAATCGAGCAGCCCCCACAGGGGGAATATTGGTGTAGTTTATTGTTTTGGAGTTGAACTATGGAATCAGTATCTTCAAGGGCTGGCGTTTTTGTTAGGCAATATTCCAAAACCAGTAAAGTATTGAAGAAACACGCATCATTGGGGTCAGGTCCAGGTGGTCGGGGTACTTTGGGAAGCCGTCCTGTTAAAATCCATTCTCCAAAAAAGCAGACCATTGGACCGTCTTCAACCGCCAGTTCCTGTGGTGCGACGAGCGTATCGCAGGAGCGCACATTATCGGGGTCAGGTTCAAGTGGTTCTGGCTTTCGACCAGAGGAAAGCAATCCAGTTGACATCCATGCAGATAAAAAGCAGGTCAGTGGGTCGTCTTCAGCAGTCAGTTCCTGGGGTGTGACGAGCGTATGGAAGGAGCGCACATTATCGGGGTCGGGGTCAGATTCAAGTGGTCCGGGCTTTTGGCCAAAGAAAAGCAATCCTGTTAGCATCCAAAAGCAGATCAGTGGGGCGTCCTCAACAGCCAGTTCCTGGGGTAGGTCGGGCGGTTGTCTGGTATTTGAAAATGAGAATTTTGTTACTGATCTGCGACAACAGTTGCTAATGATTGAAAGCTGCAGAAAAGTTTCCAATCCCCCCGCTGAATCCAGTGCGTTGAACGGGAATGGATTCGTGGCGCCCGAGTTCGAAAGAACCGACTCCATATCTTCAACAGCCTCAACCGCAATCATCGAGCCGGACATCATCACTTCCGGATTCCCCATAATCAATACGCTAAGATACTGGCAATCGAATGGTTGTACTATTGAACCGCTCTCTGGTGTTATAAGAAACACAGCAGTGGGCGTGACAGAGACTAAGGCTGATAATATTCCGGACCCTGAGCTTGACAGGGCTCAGGTATGGCTTGTCATGTCTCCGGCTAAGGATCATCAAAACGATCAACTTGTCTGCTCAGACCTGCCGGATGAGGGCCGAATGGTTGTCAAGATAGAAGTGATCCCGCTGATTCCCGAAAATAAAGGAAAGTCTGCCACTTCTGGCGAGTCTGCCATTCTCAAAAGGCTTCAACATGATCATATTGTTCGGTGCATTGATTCCGGTGAGTGTGAGAATTCTGACTATCAAGACGACAGTGGTTACTTGATTAAAGTGCAGCAGTATTTTCTCAAGATGGAATATGTCGGTGATAATCTGCGAACCTGGCTTAACAACAAAGGGACCAGCCCTGGGAAACTGGTAAGCATTCTGGCTGACTTTTCTTGCCAGTGCTTTGGGGCGCTGGCTTATCTTCAGGAGTGTGGGATTGTTCACTGTGATATCAAACCGGAAAACCTGCTGGTTGCTGAATCTCCGGATGGTAAGGCAATTATCAAAATTGCTGATTTTGGTTTTGCCTATGACGCAGGGAAGGAGGGATTTAAAGTCTGCAAAAATGGCGAAGGTGCTGCGATATCAGGCTCAGCACAGTTTGCCGCACCGGAAACAAAACCGAAACACGGAAAAGAGCAAACACAGACGCATAAGAGTGATATCTACTCATTTGGTCTGACCATCGCCAGTATTCTTTGTAATTATGCTGTTATTGATGCCGGTTATATGAGAATTCCGGATGGTACCGATCGCGAGTTAACACTGAAAAAGAAAGATATTCCGATGGTTCAGGAGCTTGTCTTGCTGATTGAAAAAACACTGAGCTGGGAGCCTGAAAGTAGAGTGACTGCCAGCGAGGCCGCTGAAGAGGCAAAAGAACTGTTAGTTGCTGCAGAGGCAGCAGGTGCAGGTGGCAGGTAAAATTTAAACCCGGAATTCTGAACTGCCAGAGGCTTGCGGGAGGTAATTCCTGTCTTCGAGGCTGTCGCAAAAGGTAGCCTGACAATGGTCTGGACGTAGGTCGGTTCGCTTGCGAGCCGACTCGTGGCCCAGTTGCGGGTAACCGACCTACAGATGATCTTTTGCGACAACCTCGGAGGAGGGTGTCGCAAAAGGGCAAAACACCCCCCGACCGTCATCGTCGCGAAGGCGGTTGTCGCAAAACCCTCCTCGCTCCCACGCTTTTAGGCCCTGTGGGTCCTGCGTGGTAGCGCCAGGACCCAACCACAGACACGATTCCTGTGGTTGGCTATGCATTCCCACGCAGAGCGTGGGAA